>JANLTL010000238.1:0-6704 GCA_031362905.1 Burkholderiales bacterium
CGCGCACCAGTTTCGCGCCACCGCAGCTTGGACATTTCATGTTCCGTTCTCCTTGAACGATACGATCAGCAGATCGTTGATTACTGTCAATTTCAAATAGACCGTACCGGCCGTTGTCAACGGCCGGTACACGTCTTGCCAGTCCGGATCAAGGCCCTCACGGCGGACAGCTTGCAATGCGGAACGCTCTTTTCCATTTTGGCAAGTTTAACCTAATGGGTTAACAGCGACCAGCCCGGTATGCAGACCAGGACGCGGCAGCGAGCGCGCCGATGAGTAAGCGGCGAAGTGTGTGGTGGTGCTTCATTCAATCACCCGCTCCGCCTGCAGCAGCACCGCTGGCGGAAACTTGACGCCGATCGCCTGCGCGGTCTTGAGGTTCAGCACCAGCTCAAACCGGGTCGGCTGCTGGATCGGCAACTCACCCGGTTTCGCGCCCTTGAAAATCTTGTCGACATAGCCCGCCGCCCGGCGGAAGTTGTCGGTGAAGGAAGCCGCATACGACATCAGCCCGCCAACCTCCACGTACTGGCTGGCGGCAAACATGGACGGCGCCTTGAGGGCAATCAGGTGGTCAGCAATCGCCTGACGCAAACCGATATTGGTGCCGGCGGTCGTCACGGCATAGGCCTGGACGCCGAGTGCGGCGGCACGCTTGAAAGCCGCTGCCAGATCGGCGCTCTGCCTGATCTCCAGCGGCGTCACGCGCAGCTTTAGACGCAGCGCAGCCGCCTCGATTTGCTTGGCCTGCGACACGCTGCCCACGTCGTCCGGATCAAACAGCATGGCAACGTGGGTAATGCGCGCAAACGCTTCCTTGAGCAGTTGCAGCCGCTTGGGCCAGAGTTCGCTGCCGATGTTGGTCAAACCGGTGGCATTGCCACCGGGCTGGCGCAGGCTCGCCGCGAGCCCATTGCCCACCGGATCCTGGGCGAGGGTGAACACAATCGGTATCGTCTTGGTACGTTGCGCGACCAGGCGCGATGGCCCGTCTCCCGGCATCAGCAGCAGGTCAGGCCCGCTTGCTACCAAGGCGTCGGCCAGTCCCGGCCCGGCCGACGCGTTACCCTCGGCGTGGCGGGCATCGATCAGGTAGTCGCGCCCCTCGGCCCAGCGCAGTTCCGTCATGCCGGCGCGAAACGCGGCGAGCCATTCAGCCGTGCTTTGCGGGCTTGCCATACTGAGAAAGCCGATGCGTCGCGGCTTCGCGGGCGCTTGCTGGGCAAACACGGCGAGTGGGTTGACGAGTGCGCCAGACCCCAGCACGACGAGCAGTTTGCGGCGATGAATCATTGGATATCTCCTTTGAAATGCGCTTGTACCAACACTCTTGCGGCATCGATGCCATGAAACCCGCATGCACCAAAGGTTTCAGGCTGATGGCATGTGGCGAACTGAACCCACCTGAAGTGATGCGTCATTCAATCACCCGGTCCGCCTGCAGCATCACCACCGGCGGCAGGGTGATGCCGATCGCTTTCGCAGTCTTGAGGTTCACCACGAATTCAAACGTGACCGGCTGTTGAATCGGCAGCTCGCCCGGTTTCGCACCCTTGAAAATCTTGTCGACATAGCCCGCCGCGCGGCGGAAGTTGTCGGGGAAGGAAGCCGCATACGACATCAGGCCGCCCGCTTCCACCGACTGGCTATTTCCAAACATGGATGGCGCCTTCAGGCGAATCAAGCGATCGGCAATCACTTGACGCTGGCTGGCAATGATGCCGCCCGTCGTCAAGACCCAGGCTTGGGCGCCGAGCGCGGTGGCACGCTTGACAGCCGGTTCGAGATCCGCCGGTTGCCTCAACTCGATCGGGCTGATGCGCAGCCCCAGACGCTGCGCTGCGCCTTCGGTTTCCCTCGATTGCGAAACGCTGCCGACATTGTCCGGCTCGAACAACAGGGCGATGTGTGCCACACGGGGAAACGCCTCTTTGAACAATTGGAGCCGTTTGCCCGAAAGTTCGGTGGAGAGGCTGGTCAGCCCGGTGGCGTTGCCGCCGGGCTGCCGCAGACTCGCCGCGATCCCGTTGCCCACCGGGTCTTGCGCAATCACGAACACAATCGGTATCG
This sequence comes from Burkholderiales bacterium, assembly GCA_031362905.1. Lineage (GTDB taxonomy): Bacteria > Pseudomonadota > Gammaproteobacteria > Burkholderiales > JAEUOS01 > CANJDH01. The sequence goes on from JANLTL010000238.1 coordinate 2,071, forward strand.
TCTTGGTGTGTTGCAGCAGCAGGTGTACGTCCTGCTCTGACGGCACCAGCAACAGGTCCGGCCGGGTTGCCACCAGTTCGGCGGCGAGGCCCGCCAAGGCCTGCGTGACGCCGTTGGCATAGCGCGCATCAAACAGGTAGTCGCGTTGCTCGAGCCAGCCCAATTCGAGCATGCCGGCCCGAAACGCGGCGAGCCGGGCAGCATTGATCTGGGCGTTGGCACCACTGAGAAATGCAATCCGCCGCAGCTTCGCGGGCGCTTGCGCGCGGGCAGCGAGCGGGTTGACGAGCGCGCCGGCACCGAGTGCGGCGAGCAGTGTGCGGCGAAAGTTCATAAGAGTTCTCCTCTGGCAGTTTGCGAACAATGGCTTGCACCAACGGTTTTATTGGCATTGCATGGCGGAAAGCTGCACCGGCAGCTGGTCTGTATCGCGCCTGACAAACGTTCTCTTTCACGCCTGCGGCGTTTCGTGCTGTTGCCGTCGTTGAAGCATGCGCTGTGGCCTCGCGTCGTCTGAAAATTCCGTATACTCAAGCCCATGAAAACCCTTGCCGCACCGTCGATTCCGGTCAGCCCCGACACCGCAGCGCGTTTCGCTACTCTTGACGAGAAGCAAAAACGCGTGATTCGCATGCGCGTGGCCATCGAGATCGGCCGGCTGACCAAGCCCAAATCGCGTGCGGATTCCGCAACCGAGTTTCGCGCGGCGGCTGCCACCATCGGCAACCGGGCGCGCCGCAACGGCCTCTCGCTCACCAAACTCAAGCGCATGATCGATGCCTCCCGGTGAACGGGTTGTCGTTGATACCAACACCATCATCAGCGGCATCCTGCTGCCGCAGTCGGTTCCCGGCCAGGTGCTTCAACTGCTTGCGGGTACTGCCACGCTGATCTTCTCGCCCGCCACGCGGGACGAATTGCTTGGCGTGTTGGCCCGCAAAAAATTTGACCGTTATGTCTCCGCCGAAGCACGCGAACGCGCTGCCGTCATCCTGGTGCGCGATGCAGAAATGGTCAGCCCGCGACGCTTCGTGCAAGTCTGCCGCGACCCAAAAGACGACAAATTTCTCGATGCGGCCCATGCCGGCAAAGCCGATTATTTGATCTCGGGTGATGAAGACCTTATCGACCTGCAGACGTTCGAGGGCGTCCCCATACTCACCGCCCGGCGTTATCTGACGCGCCCGGCCGGTTGACCGCATCGGTGGCAAGACTGCATTGAAGTTCATTCAATCACCCGGTCCGCCTGCAACAGCACGATCGGCGGCACCGTGAGGCCAATCGCCTTCGCGGTCTTGAGGTTCACCACGAATTCAAAAGTGACCGGCTGCTGGATCGGCAACTCGCCCGGTTTCGCACCCTTGAAAATCTTGTCGACATAGCCCGCCGCACGGCGGAAGTTGTCGCCGACGGACGCGCCGTACGACATCAAGCCGCCGGCCTCAGTGGTCTCGACGTTGGGCGCCATGAGCGGCAGCTTGAGGGCGATGGCGCTGTCGGCAATCTGTTTGCGTTGCGTGATCTGCGGGCCGCCCTGCGTGACGATCCAGGCCTGCACGCCCTGTTGTGTGCCGCGCTTGAATGCCGGCGCGATGTCTGCGGGTTGCCGCAGCTCGTGCGGCGTAGCGCGCAACTTGAGCTGTTTGGCCGCATCCTCGATTTCTTTCCACTGTGCGACGCCGCCGGGATTTTCCGGCTCGTACATCACGCCAATGTGCGTGAGGCGCGGCACCGCCTCCTTGAGAATTTGCACGCGCTTGGAGCCCAGGCCGCTCGCCAGGCTGGTTAATCCGGTCGCGTTGCCGCCGGGCCGCCGCAAGCTGGCCACCAGGCCATTGCCCACCGGGTCTTGCGCGATGCCCACCACCAGCGGAATCGTTTTCGTGTGTTGCAGCAAGGCGCGCAGAGTGCCGTCGCCTGCGGTGAGAATCAGATCAGGCTGCTTTGCCACGAGTTCGGCCGCCAACCCGGCAACGGCCTGCGCCACGCCATCGGCGTAACGCCCCTCGATCACGTAGTCGCGCCCATCAACCCACTTCAACGCCGCCATGCCGGCGCGAAACGCGACCAGGTAATGCGCGTTCGATTCGGCGCTGGCGAGAGTCAGATAGCCGATGCGGCGCGGCTTCGCGGGCGGCTGCTGTGCAAGGGTGGCGAGTGGATTGACGAGCGCGCCAGACCCCAGCACGATGAGTAGTTTGCGGCGATGAATCATCAGGCCTCTCCTTTGAAACGCGCTTGTACCAACACTCTTGCGGCATCGATGCCATGACACCCGCATGCACCAAGGGTTTCAGGCCGATGGCATGTGGCGATGACGTTCGCTGTGGCCGGTAATCCGGGCGGCTCACTCTCGTGGCCCCGGGATGGCATCACGCCTGCAGCACCGATGCCGAAAACTTCACGCCCAAGGCACGCATGATTTTTTGAATGGTTTCGTGGCGCGGTTTCGAGCCGGGGGCGAGCGCCTTGTACAAGCTCTCGCGCCCCAGGCCGGAATCTTTGGCAAGCTGCGTCATGCCGCGCGCACGCGCCACATCGCGTACCGCAGCCAAAAACATGTCGGGGTTCGGGTCTTCAAGTGCGGCAGTCAGATACTCGGCGATGGTGGCTTCGTCGGTGAGATAGTCGGCTGCGTCAAACGGCGCAAATTTCGTCATCACGGTTTGTCCTGTTTCAGTTCGCGCGCCATTTTCAGAGCGCTCTTGATATCGCGCTGCTGGGTCGACTTGTCGCCGCCCATCAACAACCAATACACCACTGCGCCGCGCTGGGTGTAATACACGCGGTAACCCGGCCCGGTGTGGATGCGCATTTCCGAAACGCCTGCGCCCACCGGCTCACAGTCGCCAAAATTTCCCGCCTCGGCCGAACGAATGCGCTGGACAATCCGGGCGCGTCCGGTGTGATCGCGCAGACCGGCAAGCCACGCATCGAATTCGTCAGATCGCAGGAAAGTCTTGATCATGTTGATTGTATTCGATTGGATACGACAGGGCAATTCACGCGTGCTGATGGTTCATTCGATCACCTTCTCGGCCATGATCAATAGCGCTTGCGGAATCTTCAGCCCCAATGCCTTGGCGGTTTTGCCGTTGATGAGGAGTTCAAAACGGGTCGGCTCTTCAACCGGCAGGTCGGCCGGTTTCGCGCCCTTGAAGATGCGGTCAACGTAATACGCGGCACGGCGAAAGTTTTCGCGAAAGCTTGAGCCATAGCTCATCAGACCGCCGGCGTCAGCGTATTGACGGATTAACGCGACCGAGGGCAGCCGCTGCTTGATCGCCAGCGCCGCGATGGCCGGCAGTTGCCCGTGGAACAGCCCGTCACCGGTCACCATCAGGGCTTCGGCGCGGCCTTGCTTCATCAGCGCGAATACCGATTCAAGCGCGGGCACAGTGCGCGCTTCGAACGGCAGGATGGTGACGCCGGCCTTCTTTTGTGCGCTCGTGACAATCGTCGACAGGATTGCCGCGGACGAACGATTGTCAGGGTTGAGCAACACCGCCACGCGCTTGACTTTGGGCACAATCTCGAGCAGCACCTGCAGTTGTTTGGCGGCGATCTCGGCGGAGTTGTTGGAGGTGCCGGTGATGTTGCTGCCGGGGCGGGCCAGACTCGCCAAGAAGCCGCTGCCGGTGGGGTCATTGATGCCAAGCATCACGACAGGAATCGTGCTGGTGGCTTTTTGCAGGGCGCTGATGCCTTGCGATGCGCCCGACACAATCACGTCGGGTTTCAACTGCACCAACTCGACGGCGAGACCGGGCACGCGCGCGAGGTCATTGCCGGCAAAGCGCCACTCGATGGCGAGATTCCTGCCCTCGACGTAGCCCAGCTCGCGCAAACCCTGAACAAGACCGCCGGCGAAATCGGCGTCAATCGAAGCGGGGCGCGTGCGCGTTCCCAGATAGCCGACGCGCCAGATTTTGTCTGGTGCTTTGACAGGTTGCGCGAACCCGCCAAACGGCGCGGCCAGCGTGCCAGTGCCCAATGCAACGAGCAGTTTGCGGCGGTGGTTCATGCAAGCCTCCTTGCGCGAGAAGTGGCGGCGCGGCCCATGCCGCACAATGTTATTATTATTACCTTGTAATACCCATCGGAGGGCAGCATGGACGCATCCACCGTAACGAGCAAGGGGCAGGTGACGATTCCGCAGGAAATCCGGCGTGCGCTGGGCATCCGCCAGGGCAGCCGCGTGGTGTTTCTGGAGAAAAGCGGCAAGGCCGAATTGCGTGTGCTGCACCGCGCGCCCGCAGCCGTGGTGTCGGGCTTCGGCATGCTCGGCGCGCGCGGCAGGCAAGTGCCGGCAGATTTTGATGCGGCCAGCCTGCTGGTACCCAAACTGGCCCCCGCACTGGCCCCCGAACTTGCACCGAAGCGGGTACTCAAGCGCGCGCTCAAACCGGCCCCCAAGCGCGCAGGCCGGTCCTGATGCTGGCGCTCGATACCAATGTGCTGGCGCGCTACTACGTCCACGAGGGCGGCAGCGCCGCCACCATCGCACAGGAAGACGCGGCGCGCGCCGTGATCGAAGGCGGCGCGCAACTGTTCATCGCCAAGACCGTGCTGCTCGAACTCGAATGGGTGCTGCGCGGCGCGTACGGCCATCCACCGCGCGACGTGTGCCGTGT
>JANLTL010000240.1:0-1682 GCA_031362905.1 Burkholderiales bacterium
GGTGCCGTGCAGGGTCAGCGCGCGCCGCGCCAGGGCAAACAGGAAGGCGCCGCCCGCCCCGACCCCGGCGGCTTCGGTGGGCGTGAAAATGCCGCCGTACATGCCGCCCATGACAATCCCGAACAACAGGACAACACCCCAGATCGCACGCAAGGTGCGCCAACGTTCCGGCCAAGCCATGCGCTCGCCGGGGGGGCCGGCCTTCGGATCCATCATGGTGCTCGCCTGCACCGCACCGAGGTAGCAGCCGACCGCCAGAACCCCCGGCAGGATGCCGGCGGCAAACAGGGCGCCGATGTTGGTCTCGGTGAGAATCCCGTAGATGATCATGATCACGCTCGGCGGAATCAGGATGCCAAGTGTGCCGCCGGCCGCGATCGAGCCGGTTGCCAGGGCATCGCTGTAACCGAATTTGCGCATCGACGGCATCGCCACCTTGGCCATGGTCGCCGCAGTGGCGACGCTCGAGCCGCAGATCGCGCCGAAGCCGGCGCAGGCCACGATGGTGGCCGACGCCAGGCCGCCGCGTCGGTGCCCGAGGAACGCGTAAGAGGCGCTATAGAGCTCGCCCGACAAGCCGGCACGCGTGGCGAAATTGCCCATCAGCACGAACAGCGGCAGCACCGAGAGCTGGTAGGACAGCCCCGCCTCGATGATGGTGTTGGCGATCGAGGCGAGCGCGGGCGCGGTGCCGAGCTCGAATGAAATGCCGACAAACCCGACCAGCGACATCGCAAACACCAGCGGCACGCGCAGAAACACCAGCGCGAGCACCACCGAAAACGCAATCAGGGCCTTGTCCACGTGTGTTAGCCGCGTGGCGCGCCGGGGTGGCGCTGCAGTGCACGCACCGCAAGCGCGAGTGCCGTGACTGCCGTCAGTGCCGCCATCAGGTAGATGGTCGGCGCCACCGGCAACTTGAGTTGAGCGGTCACGTCGCCGGCTGTTACCGCACGGCCGGCCCGCACCCACAACTGCCACGTCGCCACCGCCAGGCAGAGCGTGCCGATCAGGTCGACCACGCGCTGCTGGACTCCGGCCAGCCAGGCAGGGCGCGACAGGGTCAGGATGTCGACAGTGATGTGCTCGCGCTTCCATGTCACGAGCGGCAAGCCGGCAAAGATCGTCACCGCCATCAGGATCTCGATCAGTTCAAGGCCGCCCCGCACCGGCATCTTGAAGAAATAGCGGCCGGCGACGTCGGCACAAGTCAGCGCCATCAACCCGAACATCACTGCGGCGGCGACCAGATCGAGCCCCCGCCCGATGCGCAGGCCGCCGTGAGCCGGCTCCCCATTCACTTGGCGCCGGCTTTCTTGACCTCGGCGCGCAGGGCCTCGAGCGCGGCGCGGCCGTCGATGCCTTTGGCGCCGGCTTCCTTCACCCAGGCCTCGATCACCGGCAGGGTGGCGGTACGCATCTGGTTGACGAATGCCGGCGACGCGGTCACGACTTCGACCTTGTTGTCGCGCAGCACCCCGAGGCCCTTGAGGTCCGAATCATCAAACGATTTTCCGGCCAGGCGTGCAAAGTTCTCGCCTGATACTTTCATGATCGCCTGCTGGTCGGCCGGCGTCAGGGAGTTGAACTTGGCTTCATTCATGATCAGGCCGAAGCTGGTGTTGAACAGGCCATCGGGCACCATCACGGCATGCTTGACCACCGCGCCGAGCTTGAAGGTG
>JANLTL010000303.1:0-3904 GCA_031362905.1 Burkholderiales bacterium
GTTACACATGGCTGATCCTCCTTGTTATTGACCGTGACTTCAGACACCACGATCTTAGCAATGCGAGGCTCTCAGCCATACCTCTTCCCACCCATGCCACCCTCTCGGCTCCTTAAAATAGTGCCATTGGGGTCAGACCCCTTTTATTCTTTTTGTCCCTTTCATCCCGCCTTTCATTCCGGCTTGTGTTGCCGCGTGGCGCAGGTTGCTACTCTGCGTAGCGGCCCGCGCTTCGTTGCCGACGACACTGCGCCGCGCGCAACTTGCAGGTAGCCTTCAGTTTTTACTGCAGGAGATGCTTCATGATCACTTCGCATCATTCCGGTTCGGACGGCGTCGCGCAGCGGCGCGCGTGGCTCAATCGCCTGGTCGCCAGTGGTCGTCTGGAGGCCACACAACTTGGCGCCGCCCGTCGCGCGCTCGACCTGGCGCCCACTGCCCAAGCCTGGGCACATCTCCTCGTTGCCACGCTGCTTGCCGCAGGCCTTGCGCTGCTCGCGGCGGCGCTGGTGTTTGCGGTGGCCTTCAACTGGAACGCGCTGGGCCATTTTTCGCGCTTTGCCCTGGTGCAAACCGCACTCGCACTGTTCCTCCTTGCTGCATGGTGGCGTGGTGTCCACACCATCGCAGGCGAGGCGGCGCTGTTTGCGGCGGCGCTTGCCACCGGTGCGCTGCTCGCCCTGTTTGGCCAGACCTACCAGACCGGTGCCGATCCCTATTCGCTGTTCGTGGTGTGGGCGCTGTTGTTGCTGCCCTGGGCCTTGCATGCTTGCCACGTCTCACTCTGGCTGCTCTGGCTGGCGATCGCCAATACCGGGCTGTCGCTCTATTGTGGCCAGGTGCTCGGCGAGCTTGGCTGGGTGCGCCTGTTCGGCATGCTCGAATGGTCGGCGGCGCTGGCGATCGTCATGAATGGACTGCTGTTGCTTGCGTTCGAGGGCCTGCCGGTGCTGGGCAGCCCGCAACTGGCGCGCGCCGTGCCGCGTGTGCTGGCCGTCATCGTGCTCGCGGCAGTGGCGGCGGTGTTGATTCCGCTGGTGGGCTGGCGCCACTACCACGAGGCCAGCGGGCTGCACAGGCTGGCAATGGCGGCGCTGGGAGCGGGCAGCTTTGCGCTTATCGCGTGGTGGTACGCCACGCGCCGGCGCGACGTTCCGGTGCTGGCTGCCGCAATGCTCTGCGCGATCAGTGTGGGCTACGCGTTACTGCTGCGCACCGAGCCGGGTGCGGCGTTCGGATTCTTTTTGCTCAGCGCGATGTACTGGATCGGCACGATTGCAGCAGCAGTTGCCTGGCTGCGCACGCTATCGGCGCCCGCCGGGTCCGATGCGTCTGGCGCGGGGCAGGGCGGGGCAGGCAAGGATGGTCAGGACAGTGCGGGCAACGGCGGAGCGGCCGGCAAGGCCAAAGGAGATGGTCATGAATGAAGCCGATGTGGTGACCTGGCAAGCACGCCTGGCTGCGGCTGGCTTGCATATCGGCCAGAGCGCCGACGACCATGGTGCTGGCGACCCTGGTGCTAGCGGCCATAGTGCTAGCGACCATAGTGCTGTTGGCCAAGGCACTACGCCGCCCGCCGAGCTGCCACCGATGGGCTGGGCGGTCCGCCTGCTGGCCGGTATCGGCGGCTTTATTGGTGGGGTGATGATTCTTGGTTTCTTTGGATTCGGCATCGCCGCGCTCAACCTGTTCAAGTCGTCCGCCACGGCGTTCACCATCGGCCTCTTGCTGTGCGCCGCTGCGGTGAGTGCCTATCGTGCGGCGGCCGAGAGCGTTGCGGGGCAACAGTTCGGGCTGGCAGTGAGCATCGCCGGGCAGATTGCGCTGGCGATCGCGATTGCCGACTGGTTCAAGGCCGAATTCAGCGCAAACTGGTGGCCACTGGTGCTGTTGCAGGCCGTGCTGCTGGTGCTGATCAGCAACAGCCTGCATCGCACCCTGGTGACGGCGGCGATGGTGATCCTCGGCGCGCTGGCCTGCAAGATGCTGATCCTGGTCACCGTCTGGTGGGCACTGGTGGCGCTGGGCGCAGTGTGGTGGCTGCATGCCGAGGGCCGTCTGCTGGCACGTGGTGCAGCGACGGGTGACGCGGTGGCACCGATCGCCTTTGGGGCACTGGCCGGCTTGATCCTGATGCAATGGCCGCAGTGGTTTGTGATCTGGGGGCGGCTTGACGGGCCGGGTGGCTTCCCATGGCATTGGGCCGCCGCGTGGCCGGCCTTGCTGCTGGCCGTGTGGCTGCAGGTGCGGCAGGCAAGGCCGGCGCAGCGCGCTGCCGTGCTCGCACTCGCAGCAGCGGCGGGGGCGCTCGGCATCTGGCTGCCGGCGTGGACAGTGGCACTCTTGCTCGCGGTGCTCGGCCTCACCTCGGCCCGCCCCGGCTGGGCCGTGCTGGCTGCGCTCGCGATGATCTGGTCGGTATCGCGCTTCTACTACCACATGCATATCACCCTGCTCGAAAAAGCGGCGTGGATGGCCGCTGCCGGCCTGGTGTGCCTGCTGCTCGCCGCATTGGTGTACCGCATCGCCCCGCGCCTTGCCGCGCCCATCGACAACTCGCACACGCCGGAGGCAGCATGAAACCCTTATTGCAAAGCAAATGGTGGCTGCCTGCCGGCCTCGTCATCATTCTTGCCGCCGTGAACGTTGCGGTCTGGCAAAAAGAGCAACTCGTTGCGCAGGGCAAGACCGTCCTGCTGCAACTGGCCCCGGTCGATCCGCGCTCGCTGATGCAGGGCGACTACATGCGCCTCGATTACGCGCTGGCACGCTCGCAAAAGAAGGATGACGGCCCGGCCACGCGCACGGCGCGCCTGAAGCTCGATGCACAAGCGGTGGCCACACGCATCGACGCCGATGCGGCCACGCCGCTCGCTGCCGATGAAGCGCGCATGGTGATGCGGCGGCGCGGCGGGGTGTTCCGCAGCAACTGGCGCATCGGCAGCGATGCCTATTTTTTCCAGGAAGGCACGGATCATGTCTACACCCGCGCGCGCTACGGTGAATACCGCCCCGACGCGGCCGGCGAGTCGGTGCTGGTGGCCTTGCGCGACGACAAGTTCGAACGGCTTGGTGTGGATCGGCTCGCGCATCGCTGGCAGGTACCGGCGGCGGCGCCCCGCTTGCGGCGCCCTTAGAGCCGCCGGCCGGTGCTGGCCGAGCTGACATTTTGCAACCCGCCGCTGGCGAGCCGCTGCGCTCGGTGGTGACCGAGTCGGCCCATAGCGTCGTCATTGCCTGGACTGTCAAACCCGGCCAGCGCATCGCGCCGCACGTGCACCCGCAAGGGCAAGACGTGGCCTGAGTGGATTTCAGAGGGTGCAGGAGAACTGCTCCCACCAACGATGTTATGGCTTGCATCGCCACGGCCCTTGTCCCCCAAGGGTTTGCGGCAGGTGGCCTGCCGAAATTGCGAGACTACCTCACTGGCTCGCTGTAATCCCGCCGTCGAGGTACAACACCTGCCCGGTGACAAAGTCGGAGGCCGGCGCGCAGAAAAATACTGCGGCACCTGCCATGTCCTTGGGGTCGGCAACCCGCCCAAGCGGTATCCGGTCAGTTACCTGCTTGCGCGTGACCGGGTTCTCGAGCCAGTGGCGCGCCATCTCGGTGCGCACCACCGTCGGCGCGATGCCGTTGACGGTGATGCCATGCGGCGCCAGTTCGCTCGCGTGCTGGCGGATCAGCATCACCAGCCCGCCCTTGGTGCTGGTGTAGGCCGAGTAGCCACGTCCGCGCATGCCGAGCTGCGCGCGCACCGACAACAGATGCACCTGCTTGTGCGTGACCGGGTTGTCAAGCCAGTGGCGCGCCATCTCGGTGCGCACCACCGTGGGCGCGATGCCATTGACGGTGATGCGGTGCGGCGCCAGTTCGCTCGCATGCTGGCGGATCAGCATCACCA
>JANLTL010000311.1:0-2892 GCA_031362905.1 Burkholderiales bacterium
TGCTGATTGCCGCCATTTGCAGCGGTACCGTGCTGCTCGCCGAAGCGGGGCTGCTCGATGGGCGCACCGCCACCACCAGCTGGTGGCTGGGCGAACCGTTCCGCCGCCGCTATCCGCTGGTGCGCCTGGCGCTCGATGAAGTGGTCACCACCGACGGCAACGTTTGGTGCGCCGGCGCCGCCACCTCCTATTTCAACCTCACGCTCAAGATCATCGAGCGCTTTGCCAGCCCGGATCTTGCGGCGCTGGTGGCGCGCTTCATGCTGATCGACCCCAATCGTGCCTCGCAGGCGCCCTACATGGTGCACGACTTCCGCCCCGTCGCAGCGGACGCAGCAGTGGCGCGCGCCCAAGCCTGGGTTGGCAGCCATCTGGGCGCACCAATAGCGCTCGAGGACATGGCGGCAGCGGCGGCAGTGAGCACGCGTACGTTGATCCGGCGGTTTCGAGAATCCACCGGCCTGACGCCGCTGGCCTATGTGCAGAAGGCGCGCGTCGAAGAAGCCAAGTCGCAGCTCGCAACCGGCAACCTCGCGGCCGAGAAAATCGTTGATCGCGTCGGCTACGCCGACATGAGTTCATTCCGGCGCCTGTTTCGCGAGCACACCGGCATGACGCCGCACGATTACCGCGAGAAGTTTCGGGTGCCCAGGCGCAAAGCGCATCAAGCCACGGCCTGAGAGCCGCCTGCACCAACGATCTTCATTGGCTCACGCCTGAGAGCCTTGCCCACCATGGCTCTACGCGCCATCACATGCCGAGGCAACCCGCTACCACCAATGATTTCAGAGCATTGACGCCCGGAACCGGCTCGCACCAAGGGTTTCCTGGGTACGTGGTGAATTGCACTACATCCCAATACGGGACTATACTTTCGCGATGCGCGTGTTTTCTCTTTCAACCCTGAATGCGTATTGGGAAACCCATCCTGAAGGCGCTGGCGCAAAAGGCGCTGCACAGGCTTGGTACCGGCACACGCTCAAAGCTGACTGGGCGTCACCAGCGCAGGTGAAGGCTGACTTCGGCAACGCCAGCATCCTTCAGGATGGCCGCGTCGTCTTCAACATCGCTGGCAACCACTACCGTCTGGTGGTGTGGATCAACTACCCGTACCGGGTGGTCTACATCCGCTTCATCGGCACCCACGCCGCCTACGATCGCATCAACGCCCAAACCATTTGAACGAGGTCAATCATGGACATCAAACCCGTCAAGACTAAAGCCGACTACCGCGCTGTGCTCAAGGAAATTGAAACCCTGATGATGGCCAAGGCCAATACGCCAGAAGGTGAGCGGCTCGACGTGCTGGTCACGCTGGTCGAAGCCTATGAGCGCAAGCATTACCCGATAGACGCGCCTGACCCCGTGGAGGCGATCAAGTTCGAGATGGAGCGGCGCGGCCTGACGGTGAAGGACCTCGTGCCGATGATTGGCGGTACCAACCGCATCTATGAAATTCTCAATCGCAAGCGGCCCCTGTCGCTCAAGATGATCTGGCGCCTGCACAAAAATCTGGGCATTCCGGCGGAAAGTCTGATCAGGCCGATGGAAGAACAAGTGGCGACGTGACGATGGAACACCTCTGGCACCCAAGCTTTGGTTGAACGCACTCACAGGCTCGCCATGAACAAGTCGACCGACTCGCTGAAGCAGTATCTGGAGCGATTGCGCAATGAAGTCCGCTTGGTGGACTCCAGAGGCGTATTGCAGTGTTGACGCCGGCTGAATATTGACCACCTGTTCCGGTTCAATTTTGACCAGAGGCGGGACGCTATTCATTGAACGACCGTCTGCAGGTGAACGATTGGGCTCGTCGGGTCAAACACCCTGGTCAATATAAGGCCGGAACTACGCCGGTTTTCTGGTCAGTTGTCGGCTGGCGCCAACAGTCCAGCGGCGCTTGACGGCTTGCGCAGCCGGCGCATCACCGTCATGCTGCTTCGCGCAGGGTCTTGTGGATATCGATTTCGTCATACGGCACGTACAGCAGATCAGCTTGGATTTCGATCAGTCCGAGTTGCACCAGCCGCTGGACATCGTCATAGACATTGCGATAATCGCGCGCCAATTGCGCTGCCAGTTGGCGGATGCTTGGCACTTCGTTTACCGCCACATATTCGAGCAGCGCCATGCGCTTTTCGGTCAGCGTGGCGTGAAGCTGGCGGTAGCTGGCAAAGTGGAGCTTGGGCGTGGTGGGCCGCTGCGCAGCGCCTTTGTCAGCGCGTGCCGCCCATGCCAATAGCGCGGCTTGCTCCAGTTTCGGATCGATGACGTCGATTTCAATGCGTTTCATTTGATCTCTCCGGAAAGTCGTTCCACATCCCTTGCAAAATCAGCCAGCAATTGCGCAAGCGATGTGAATGCGTAATGGAGCTCCCGTTCCTGCGCGCCAACATGCCGGTGATCGCCTTTGCCGGCCTCGTTGTCGTAGCGCACGATGGTGCGTCCGTTGATGCCACAGTACAACCGGTACTTCCATCTTGATGGTCGTCCCGGTTCGGGCTGCGGCAGTTGCCAAATCTTGCGTTGCAAAATGCGCCCGTCTTGCAGGACGGTTTTGGTGTCAATGATCAACGTTGCCTTGCGCATCGTGATGGCATCATATACCATCACGATGTGTTCTGCCGGTGAAACTGGAGTTTCACGCCATGTGCAGTTTCATCGCGGCGGCAACGATTGACCTGGCCCATGCCGGCGTGCACGGCAAATCGTGCGGGTTCACGATGCGCTGGCCTAAGGAAAGGATAGGAAATCCAACCCTTTTTGGGAGTATGGCTGACGCCGGGTGCAGCCGTCAATTGCTGAGTCTGGGCCGGCATGCATCAGGTACGAGCCCCCCCACTTACCAAGCGATGCGCTGGTCGAACGCAGTCTCCGGTGCGCGCTGGGCCG
>JANLTL010000316.1:0-2464 GCA_031362905.1 Burkholderiales bacterium
GGCTGGGGATGTACGTGATGATCGCAAGGCTTCCGAACAGCGGCACCAGCCACGGCAGGATCGCCATGGTGGTGCGCTCGACCGAGAGCTTTGCGACGCGCGCGAGCACAAACAGCACCAGGCCCATCGGCGGATGCAACAGGCCGATCATCAGGTTGAGCACCATCACGAGGCCGAAGTGGACCAGGTCGATGCCCAGCTGCTGGCAGATCGGTACCAGCAGCGGCACCAGGATCGTGATCGCCGCGGTCGGCTCGAGAAAGCAGCCGACGAACAGCATCAAGGCATTGGCCAAGAGCAGGAACACCCAGGGCTCCTTGGTGAAGCCGAGCACCCAGGACGACAGTGCGCTGGTGACGCCGGTGGCAGTAAGCATCCAGCCAAAAATGCTGGCCGCCGCGACGATGAACAGCACCGTACTGGTGGTCTCCACCGTATCGAGGCAAACCTTGACGAACATCTTCCATGACAGGGTCTTGTACCAGCCGAGGCCGAGCACCATGGCCCAGACGCACGCCGCAATCGCGCCCTCGGTCGGGGTGAAGATGCCGGTGCTCATGCCGCCGATCAACAACACCGGCGTCATGATCGGCAGCACCGCCTGAAATTTGAATACCTTGTCGGCGGCGAACAGGGCAATCAGGCCGGCGAACACGGTTTCCTGCGCGGGCAGCCCCCCTTTGGTGATCAGCAGCCACATGATCAAGGGCCAGCAAAAGACCACTGCAGTTTCGAAAATCGCCTTGCCAAATCGGAGCCAGCTGAACTTGATATCGCCGCCCCAACCGTTCCTGTGGGCAAAATAGGCAACGGTGAACATCATCAAGATCGCCATGATGATGCCCGGCAGGATGCCGGCCAGGAATAGCGAACCGATCGAGACGTTGGCCATCATGCCGTAGATCACGAAAGGCAGCGACGGCGGGATGATCGGCCCAAGCGTCGCCGAGGCAGCCGTCACGCCGACGGCGAACTCTTTTTCATATCCATGCTCGACCATCGCCTTGATCTCGATGGTGCCGAGGCCCGCGGCATCGGCAATCGCGGTGCCGCTCATGCCCGCAAAGATCACTGAGCCCACCACATTGACGTGGCCCAAACCGCCTTTGAGCCAGCCCACCAGCGCCAGCGCATAGTTGTAGATGCGTGTGGTGATGCCGGCGTTGTTCATCAGGTTGCCGGCGAGGATGAAGAACGGCACCGCCAGCAACGGAAAGCTGTCGATGCCGCTGATCATGCGGTGGAACACCACCAGCGGCGGGGTATTGCCGGTGGTCATGACGTAGACCAGCGAAGCGCCGGCCATGGCGATGGCGACCGGCACGCCGCCGCTCATGAAAAACAGGAAGATGATCTTGAGCATGGGGAATTAGCGATCTTCCATGGTCGACTCGGGCCGTTGCAAGATGGTGTAGCCGCGCTTCACATGCACGCGCATCACCATGATCGAGCGCACGCACATGGCGGCAAAGCCCAGCAGGCACACGCCGTAGACGATATTGACCGGAAAGTCGATCACCGTCATCTTGAGACTGCTCATCTTGTCCATCATCATCCAGGTATGGAACACGGCGGCGCCGAAGAAGGCGATGCGCAGCACATCGACCAGCAGTGCCATGGCATGCCCCACTTGTCGGGGCATGTAACGGTAAAAAAAATCCACCTGGATGTGGTTGTTCTTGGCGACGCCGATCGTCGCGCCGATAAATACGGTAGCGATCAACAGGTAACGCGCGATTTCCTCGGTCCAGGCCGCCGAGTCGTTCATCACGTAGCGGGTGAAGAATTGGTAGAACACAGTGAGCCCGAGCGCCCAGAAAAAGCCGAGCGCCACCCAGGCCTCGGCAATCGTGTGCGAAAGATCGACGGCTTCGTCTTCAACGTGGAATTCGCCATCGTCACCCAGGATTTTTGCTTCGTCGCCATGCACCGCAGGGATCCCCCGATCAGGTTCGTGAAGTGCTACATCGCACCAGTACAGCGAGCGCGGGCAAGCCCGCCCCGCGACGGATTCTTTGATCTCGAACCCGCCGGCGGAACACCTTGCCCCGCAAACCGCGCAGCCGCTTACTTGATCGCAACGATGCGGTCGTAGTCTTTCTTGTCAAAGCCCATCGATTCGACGGTCGAGGTCTTGAGCACCGCGTCCGAGAAGCTCTTGCGGTTAACCGTCACGACATTGAGGCCTTTTTTCTTGAACTCATCAACCAGCTCGGCCTCGCGCTTCTTGATCTGGTCGGTGGCTTTTGCGGCGGCCTCAAGCGCGACATCGGAAAAAATCTTCTTCTCTGCGTCGGACAGCTTGCTCCAGATGTGCGGGGCCACCTGTGTGGTGAGGCCGTCCACAATGTGGCCGGTCAGCATGATCGCCTTTTGCACTTCGTAGAATTTCTTGGCTTCGATAGTGGTCAGGGGATTTTCCTGTGCCTCCACGGTGCCGTTTTGCAGCGCTAGGTAGACCTCG
>JANLTL010000324.1:0-2293 GCA_031362905.1 Burkholderiales bacterium
TTCTCTGCCTTGCGGATGGAAATGACGTGATCGATGTCGCCGCGCGGGGTATGCACAACAAACACAACAACCCCACTCCAGAGGCCCAGCGTCTGCAGCCGCACCTCGCCGTAATCGCCGGTGGCGTCTTCGCGGCTGATGGTGAAACCCGTGAAGATCACCTCAGACCCCACAAAGTCAAAGCCATGCTTGCGTAGATTGGCTTTCCGTTTGGCTTCGTCGTAGGAAATCAAACGCAAATTGTATTAACAAGTTATGAGCGGCGTCAACCAAATTGTTAATACGTTATCAGCGCTTCACAATTCAAAAGGGGCAATGTCCAGCGGCGTTGGCGCAAGCCGTTCCCAGGCTATCAAGGCCTGACTTGGCAGGAACAGCGGGGGACGCAGGATCAATCCTCGGTCCCGCGTATTTGATTTCGCGAGCGGTAGCGACGGCAGGAAATTGGCACGCGGAACAATTGCCTTGCCCCGGGGGGTTGGCGACACCGCATGAATGGCAAACCCAAGTGTAGGAGGGGTTCATGCCAAGCACGCCCTATGCCACGACGTCCTCATCGCGCTCTCCCGGCTCATACAAGCACTCCCGCCCCAACCGGTCAATGCACAACTCCGCCGTGAGCGGCAGCATCAGCGAGCCGCAGCGCGAATCGCGGTACATGCGCTCCAGCGGCAACGACTTCAACATCGCCTGCCCGCCGCAGGTGCGCACGGCGAGGCGGCAGATGTCGTTGGCGTTTTCCATCACGCTGTAGTGCGCGGCATACATCCCTAGGCGCACTTCCTTGGGCGGGTCGACGCGTGCGGCGCATACGTTTTGCAGGAAGATCGCGCGCGTTTGTTCGAGTTTGACTTTCATCTCGGCGACCGCGATTTGCTTGGTCGGGTACATGCGCCGCTTCACCGGTGGTGTGCCGGGCATTTCGCCGCGCAAGTATTGAATCGTAAAGTCGTAGGCCCCTTGCGCGATGCCCATGTAGGTGGGCGAGAGGGTGGCGAACATGTGCGGCCAGCGCGTGGCGGCTTGGGCGTAGAGGCCTTCGGG
Organism: Burkholderiales bacterium; assembly: GCA_031362905.1. Classification (GTDB taxonomy): domain Bacteria; phylum Pseudomonadota; class Gammaproteobacteria; order Burkholderiales; family JAEUOS01; genus CANJDH01. Next base: position 1,045 of record JANLTL010000324.1, read on the forward strand.
CATCAGGCGTTCGGCATCGGCGACGAACACGTCCTTGAAGATGAGGTTGCGCGATACCGTGCCGCGCATGCCGAGCGGGTCCCAGTCGCCTTGCACGGTGACGCCTGCTGCGTTCTTGTCGACCGCGAGATAGAGCGCGTCGCGCTGGGTGGCGCCGGGTTTATCGACCGTGCAGAGGATGCCGTAGTAGTCCGCCGCGCCGGCGAGTGAGGCGAAGATCTTTTTGCCGTTGACGATGTAGCCGCCATCGACCTTTTTCGCCAGCGTGCCGAACGGTGCCTTGCCCGCCGCCGCTGCGCCGCCCTCGGAGAAAGGCTGCGAATACACCTTGCCTTCCTTGACGATGCGCGCGTAGTGCATGGCGCGGTTGCGCTCGTGATCGGCGCGCTGCTCCGGCGTCATGTCGAGGTCGTCGGCTATGAAGCTGGACCATATGGTCGAGCAGACGTGCATGTTCCAGGTGAGTGCGGTGGCGCCGCAGTGGCGGCCGATTTCGGCGGCGACCATGGCGTAGGTGGCGAGGTCGGCACCCCAGCCGCCGTATTGCGCGGGCACGCAGATGTTGAGCAGGCCGGCCGCGCGCATGTCGGCGTAATTCTCGAAGGGGAACACGGCGTCACGGTCGATCTGCTGCGCGCGTGCCGCGAACTTGTTGCGGCCGAGGTCGGATGCAATGGCGAGCAGCTTCTCCTGTCTGAGTGTCAGCGGCGTGTATTCGCCAGCGATGCAGGGCGGCACGTAGCTTGTGGCGGAGTCCTTGCCGGCAGATTGCGCCGGAGTATGGATTGTCTCTTTTAGGATGCGGGCGGCGGATTCGCTCAGGTTTGTGGCTGGCTTCGCTTCAGGTGAATGCGCTGACATGGTGTTTCCTTGGCGTCTGTAAAAAAATTTAGTATTGGCAATTGACGGGATTTCTGAAGCCACATACGAGAGGCTCAAGCGTATGCTAGCTCAGCAGCACGCCCCGCCTCCCACCCAGTTTTCATTTTAATTTTTCGTGGCTCTGCGTGAATTGGCGACCGGTCGTAATCCCTTCTTCATTAGGGAAGTCATGCAGGCAACAGCAACAAGGCTACCAAGGCTACCAAGGCGTCGTAATCCCTTCTTCATCAGGGAAGTCAAGCAGGCGCCTAACCTAGGCATAAAGGTATTGCAGTGGCCTGTCGTAATCCCTTCTTCATCAGGGAAGTCAAGCAGGCACATACACGCAAGGCATGTTTATGCGCCCCGGGTCGTAATCCCTTCTTCA
>JANLTL010000385.1:0-5621 GCA_031362905.1 Burkholderiales bacterium
CGAATGTGCGCGGCCCTGGCGGGTATTCATGCCTGATGTATGCAGCCGCCAAGGGCCACGCCGGGCTGGTGGAACTATTCCTTCGAAACGGTGCTGATTCAACACTCGTCAACGATGAAGGCGATTCGGCGGTCGACCTCGCCCTGCGTTTGGGCCACTCGCAAGTCGCCGACATGCTCAAGCAGGCGCGCATGCAGCAAATGTCGGCGCAAGCGGGGGCCAATTCAAAAATGATGGCGGCCTAAGAACCTGGCCCTGCCGCCTGCGGGTTACTCGCGAAAAACAGCGAATTCGGATACCGGCGCACAAATCATCATTCATGGCAAGGCACGCGCCGACATGGATGCGCGCGATTATCACCACTTCAAACCGCGCGCGATGGCGGCGGTGCTCGAATCCTACGGGCGCCTCAGGCAGCGCTACGACGTGGTGCTGGTCGAAGGTGCGGGCAGCCCGGCCGAGATCAATCTGCGTGATCGCGATATCGCCAACATGGGCTTTGCCGAAGCAGTCGATTGCCCGGTGATACTGATCGCCGACATCGATCGTGGCGGCGTCTTCGCACACCTGACCGGCACACTCGATTGCCTGTCGGCCTCCGAGCAGGCACGCACCCGGGGATTTGTCATCAACCGTTTCCGAGGCGACAAAGCCTTGCTGGATCCGGGCCTGGTGTGGCTCGAAGCGAAGACTGCCAAGCCGGTGTTCGGCGTAGTGCCGTATCTCCACGGCCTGGTCCTGGATGCCGAAGATGCGATCAGGACCGAGCAGGCCGATCACTCGCAGGGGTCGGCGCAAGGTACGTTCAAGGTGATCGTGCCGGCCACGCCGCGCGTCTCCAATCACACCGATTTCGACGTGCTGCGTGCACATCCGCAGGTAGATCTGCAATTCATCGGGCCGGGGGAGGCGGTGCCGCATGCCGACCTCATCATTCTGGCCGGTACCAAAGCCACCACCACCGATCTCGCCTGGCTGCGCGCGGCTGGCTGGGACAAGCTATTGCAGCGCCATTTGCGCTATGGCGGCAAGGTGATCGGTATCTGTGGCGGTATGCAAATGCTCGGTCGCATGCTGCACGATCCGCACGGCACCGAGGGGGCGCCAGGTTTGACGCCGGGGCTGGGACTGCTCGACTTTGAGACCACCTTCGTGCGCGAAAAGCAATTGCGTCAGGTGCGCGACAGGCTGTGCCTGGAGGGCGCGCCCGAGGTGACAGGTTACGAAATTCACATGGGGGTGACTACCGGCCCGGCGCTCGACCATCCGTCGAGCCTGCTTGATGATGGTCGCTCCGACGGCGCCATTTCAGCCGACGGACAAGTGTTCGCCACCTATCTGCACGGCGTGTTCGACCATCCGCAAGCCTGCCGGGCGTTGCTGCAGTGGGCCGGTTTGGCGCAGGCGCAAATGCTCGACCTCAATGCACTTCGCGAGGCCAGCCTGGAGCGCCTGGCTGATGTACTCGAACAGCATCTTGATATGAATCGCCTGCTCGCGCCGCTGCAGGCTTGAACCACGGACCAAAAGATGAATAAGCTCCCTGCATCCGCCACAACGCCAGTCGCTCCGCTCGAGCCAATCGTACCCATCGTACCCGTCGCATCCATCGCACCCGTCGCCGACCTGGATGACGCCGCGCTGCGCGCACGCGTGCAGCATTTGCTCGACAACAAGACCAAACCGCAAGGCGCGCTTGGTCAGCTCGAATCACTCGCATTGCAACTGGCGCAGATTCAAGGCAGCGAGACGCCGCGTCTGGATCAGCCGCAGATGCTGGTGTGTGCGGCCGATCATGGGCTTGCGGCCCGTGGTGTCTCCGCTTATCCGAGCGACGTGACCTGGCAGATGGTGGAAAATTTCCTCGATGGTGGTGCCGCCGTGTCAGTGCTGGCGCGTCAGCACGGGGTGGCGCTTACGGTGGTGGACTGCGGCGTGCGGCATGACTTCGCACCGCGTCCCGGCTTGTTGGTGGCCAAGGTTGCATCCGGCACGCAAGACTGCACACAAGGCCCGGCGATGACGCGTGCGCAATGTGACACTGCGCTTATGCACGGCGCAGCCATCGTCAGGTCACTCCCCGGCAACGCGCTGCTGCTGGGCGAAATGGGCATCGGCAATACCTCGTCAGCAGCGCTGCTGATGGCGCGCTTCACCGGGCTGCCGATAGAGCAATGCGCCGGGCGCGGCACCGGGTTGGATGACGCCGGTTTCGCACGCAAGCTCGCTGTGCTGCATGAGGCTCTGGCGCGTCATTCTGACCTCGGAGATCCGCTCGATGTGCTGGCGGCACTGGGCGGTCTGGAAATTGCTACCCTCACCGGTGCGCTGCTGCAAGCAGCGCGCGAACGGCGTGTGATCGTGATCGATGGCTTCATTACCGGCGCGGCGCTGCTCGCCGCACATGCCCTGCAAGCGCATGTGTTGCAACGCTGCGTGTTTGCGCATTGCTCGGCGGAGGCCGGGCATGCCTTGATGTTGCAGGTCCTCGGTGCGAAACCGCTGCTCACGCTCGGCTTGCGCCTGGGCGAGGGTTCGGGTGCGGCGCTGGCCTGGCCGCTGCTCGAATCGGCCTGCCGCATCCTCGGCGAGATGGCGAGTTTCGCGACGGCCGGCGTGAGCAACAAGGAAGCACACTGAGGGTTATTTGAAGAACATCCGCATGCGCCACGAACTTCGCCTGTTCCTCATCGCCGTCCAGTTCCTCACGCGCATCCCGGCGCCGGCATGGGTGGGGTTCGATGCCGCGTGGCTCAACCAATGCGTGCGCCATTTCCCTTTGGCCGGCGCCTGTGTGGGCCTGGTGGGTGCCGTGGCCTTTGCGCTCGGCCTGGCCTTGTTTCCCCTCTCGGTGGCGGCATTGTTGTCGATGATGACGACGGTCTGGCTGACCGGCGCGTTTCACGAAGACGGCCTTGCCGATACCTGCGATGGCCTCGGCGGTGCCGTTAGCCGCGAGCGCTCACTGAAGATCATGAAAGATTCGCGCATCGGCACCTATGGCGCATGCGCATTGATGCTGGTTCTGGGCGTCAAGGCGGCTGCGCTGATTGAACTGGCGCACTTGCATCCACTGTTGGCCTGCCTCGCGCTGGTCTGGGGGCACGCGGCGTCGCGCGCGGCACCGGTGTGGCTGATGTGGGTCACGCCTTACGCCGGAGATCCCGAGCATGCCAGGACCAAACCATTGGCCACCCAGGTGCGCGGCAGTGATGTTGCCGTTGCCTTGGTCTGGACTGTGTTGCTGTCGATACTTGCGTGGCTCGCCGCCGGATGGTTGGACTTGCGTGTTGATGAGGTTGATCTCGTCGCTTGGACTCTGACCGCGGCCTGTCTGAGTATCGCCGTCACCACATTGCTTGCCGCACTCTGGCTGCGCAAGCGCCTCGGCGGTTTTACCGGTGACACGCTGGGTGCCGTGCAGCAGGTGGCCGAGATCGCCGCACTGCTGGCATGGCTGGCGGTCGCGCAAGCTCTGGCTGGATCGCATGGATAGCAGCGCGGCCCGGTTATGGGCGTGGCGCCACCCGCGCCCGCAAAATGTGGAAGGGCGCTGCACCGGTCATACCGATGTGCAGGTTGATCCGCGCCGCACGCGGCGGCTCGCACGCCGCATCCAGCGCACAGCGCGCCGCCACGGCTTGCCGCAGCACATCTGGACATCACCCCTGCAACGCTGTGCCGATGTAGGCCGCTGGCTCCGGCGCTGGGGCTGGACGCATCGCATTGATGCGCAATTGATCGAGATGTATTTCGGCACCTGGGAAGGGCGCATGTGGGACGCGCTGCCCCGCAGCGAAATCGATGCGTGGGCCAAGGATTTCGAGTACTACGCGGCCGGCGGCGGCGAATCCGTGCGCGTGCTCGTCGAGCGTGTGGCAGCGTGGCAGCCTGCAGGCATCGTGCTGGTGGTCACCCACGCAGGCTGGATGCGCGCACGGCGCTGGAACGAACAGGCGCGCGCTGCGTCGGGCACTGCGTCATCGTCGGTCCGGGCGCTGCCGCTGTCAGCGCAGACGTTTCCAGCATCGCCGGTCTACGGCGAACTGTGGCAGTTCACTTGAGGCGTCGCGCGCCCAGTACCAACGCGCCGCGCGCCTGTGGCAGAGGCGTTTAAATCAGCCGGAACAGGCCGTAAACCCTTGGCAGGAGCCACTCTTCATGCGATGACGCCTTCTGCGTGTACTCAATGCAGCGCGGCAGTGCGGCGCCACTGGCCGATGCCCCACACTGCCGCGAGCAAAAGTGTGCAGGACATGCCAAGTGCCAGGGCTTGATGCTCATGCCAGGCATCGAGGGGCGGATTGACCAGACGCGCCACACCAAACAATGCAAGGCCGAGACTGAGCAGCGCGATGGCGAGCGTCAGCCGGCGCGACCACGCGCGTGACTGCCGGTTTGATGATGCGATCAGGCGGTACACCCACAGCCCGTTGGCACCGTCCACGATCAGCATGCCGAGCGTAAAGATCAGACCGAGCAGTAGCGCCACGCCCCAGGCAAATTCGCCGGAGGCGGCGAGTGAAAACACCGCAGCCTGGCTCATGGTATCCATCGATATTGCAAACGCGGCACCGATCAGCGAGATCAACAGCGGGTGCGAGACTTGCGTCGCGCGGCGCAGCAGGCCGCCAGCGAGGCTGGCGCGCAGGCCGAGCGGTGCAACTGCCTCGTCTGCTGCCGCGCGCGACAAGGCCACCAGGTTGAGCGCGCCGATCAAAAACAAAAACGCAATCGAAATGACATTGCCGCTGGTTTCGATCCAGGCGGGGATCTGCCGCGCGCTCGCCGCCAGCGCGAGCAACGCCGCCACCAGCGTCACCATCGCGCCGTGTCCGAGCGAAAAAAACAGGCCACACCAGCGCGCGCCGCCCGGTGCCCGATCAGCATTGAAGCGCGTCAGGTTGTCCACTACCGCGAGGTGATCGGGGTCCATGCCGTGGCGCACACCGAGCAAAAACGTCAGGCCGATCAGCGGCAGGAGATGGCCAACATCATGCATTTGCAATGACCCGGGGCGTCAGGTTCCGTTTCAGTGCTTGCGTCAATGCTTGTGCTTGCGCGCTTCGTCGAGCAAGCCTTCCTTGCGGATGAAGGCGATGACTTCGGCGACCCCTGTGCCCTTGCGCAGGTTGGTGAAGATGAAGGGCCGGTCGCCGCGCTGCTTTTTCGCGTCAGACGCCATGATGTCGAGGTTGGCGCCTACGTGCGGGGCGAGGTCGGTTTTGTTGATGATGAGCAGGTCGGAGCGCGTGATGCCGGGCCCGCCCTTGCGCGGAATCTTTTCGCCGCCGGCCACGTCGATCACGTAGAGCGTGAGATCGGAGAGTTCGGGGCTGAAGGTTGCGGCGAGGTTGTCGCCGCCTGATTCAAGCAGGATCAGATCGAGGTCGGGAAAATCGGCCTGCATGCGTGCGATGGCCTCGAGGTTGATCGAAGCGTCTTCGCGGATCGCCGTGTGCGGGCAGCCCCCAGTCTCGACGCCCATGATGCGTTCGGGCGGCAGGGCGCCGGCGCGCAACAGGATCTCCATGTCTTCCTTGGTGTAGATGTCATTGGTAATGACGCCCATGTCGTAGTCATCGCGCATGCCTTTGCAGAGCATTTCGCACAGGGCCGTC
>JANLTL010000658.1:0-4186 GCA_031362905.1 Burkholderiales bacterium
CTTCGCGCTCTTGCCCTCCACCTTGACGTTCACGCGCATGCCCGGACGCAATCCGAGCGCCTTGCGCACCGCAGCCGGCAACACAATCTGGCCTTTGGTGGAAATCAGGACGGCGCTCATAAGGCTCTCCAAATGTTTTACTTGGTAGGTATTTTACATCCCGGCGCCGCCGCCGGATATCGTGCGTGCGGCGGGTTGGCTGGCACAACCAGACTGGCTGTGTGCACCTGGCGTCACACCGCATTCCCGATTCAGGCTGGCGCGCGCTGCCCGCGCAAAAACCCGTGCACCGAGGCGACGGTTTGCTCAAGCTGGTCGGTGTGCAGCCAGTGGCTGGCTTGCTTGAGTTTGATGAGCTTCGCTGACGGAATCTGCCGTGCCAGCAGGTCCCCATTGGCCGGCGGGATCAGCCGGTCTTCCTCGCCATGTAGCACCAGCGCCGGGCAGCGCAACGACGGCAAGCGCGGAAACGAAGTCCAGCCGATCAGCCCGTGCAACTGCGCCTGATAGCCGCGCCGCGCCGGGTAATTGGCGAGGCGCACATGGTGGTCTTCGTCGATCAAGTCCAGCGGCGTGTCATTTGCGTAGGTGTACGGCGCCATCGCCAGCAGCGCGTCCTCGGGTGTCATGCCGGCCTTGCTGAACAACAGGCCCCACACTTTCGGCTCGGCCTGCACGGCGAAGTAGCCGCCGCAGTTGGTCGCCGCGAGAATCAGCGCGCGCAGGCGCGCGGGATGGTTGAGCGCGAACTCCTGCGCGATCATGCCGCCCATCGACATGCCCATCACGTGGGCGCTTTTTTCGCCGGCCGCATCGAGCACGGCGGCAATGTCGCTGGCCATCACCGCGACGCGATGCACCAGCGCGTTGTTGACCACGGTCTTGCCCACACCGCGGTTGTCGAGCAGGATCACGCGGTAGTGGCGCGCCAAGCGCGGTGCAAGGCGAAACCACAGGGCCGAGCTGCAGCCCAGGCCCATCACCAGCACCAGTGGCTCACCCTTGCCGGTGGCACGCCAGTAGATGGATGCACCGGCGTTGTCTGCGAAAGGCATGGGAATCAGGGTACGAGTATCGTCCGGCCCACAACTTTACCGTGATGCAAATCCTGCAAGGCCGCATTGGCCTCATCGAGCGGCCGCCGCGTCACCGGAATGGCATTCATCCCGGTCTGTTGCACGAGAGCGATGAGCGCACGCAATTCTTCGAGCGTGCCGACATAACTGCCCTGAATCGTCAGCGGGCGCATCGGGATGACCGGCAGTGACAGCGTGATATCGCCGCCCATCAGGCCGCAAATCACGATGTGGCCGCCGCGTGCGCTGGCCGCGACCGCGAGCGTGACGGTGGCCGTTGCACCGACCAGATCGAGCACCGCGCGCGCACCGCCGCCAGTCGCGGCGATGAGTTGCTGCGCGCAGTCGGGTGCTTTGGCGTCAATCGCCGCGATGGCACCGGCGGCGAGCGCAGCGGCGCGTTTGGTCGCGTCAATATCGACCACGATGGCGCCCGTGCCGCCGAGCGCCTTCAACACCGCAATCGCCATCAGGCCGAGGCCGCCCGCGCCGATGATGACCACCGGCCCTTGTTGCACACGCGCGCCGAATTTGGTCAGCGCGCTGTAGGTGGTGACGCCGGCGCAGGCCAGCGGCGCGGCTTCGGCGGGGTCGAGCGTGCCGATATCGACCAGGTAACGCGGATGCGGCACCAGCACGTATTCGCCAAAACCGCCGGGCCGGCCGATGCCGAGCGCCTGCGGCTTGGTGCAGATGTTTTCCTCGCCGCGCAGGCAGGCGGCGCATTCGCCGCAGCCGATCCACGGGTGCAGCAGGTAGGTCTTGCCGCGCGTGATGGCGTGGAGTGCGCCGCCGACCGCGTTACCCGCAGCGCCGCTCGCAGCCTCGTTCGCAGCCTCGTTCGCAGCGTCGCCCATGTCAGTCACTTCACCGCAAATCTCGTGACTCAAGGTCAGTGGCGGCAGGATGCCGCGCTCGGCCAGGGTCAGGCGCTTGCCGCCGCCCATGTCGTAGCTGCCTTCCCACAGATGCAGGTCGGTGTGGCACACGCCCGCCGCCTTGACACGCACCAGGACTTCAGTGCCCTGGGGTTGGGGGATCGGCTTGTCCACCAGTTGCAGTGGCTTGCCGTGTTCGATAACGCAATAACAACGCATGAAAATGCCCTTGAGCTTTGATTGAAAATGAGAAAGCTGAAAACGGCAGAGAACGGCGGAGAACGGAAGAAGCAGGCGGGCAGGCGACCGGGCGGCCAAGCGACAGGGCGACCAGGCAGCGCGGACACGTCGGGTCTTATGTCGAGCGCTGCGCCAGCCACTCATCGAGCGCCGGCCACATGCGCAACTCCGCGCCACGCCCGGCCACCAGCCCAACATGCCCGCCCTTGACGATGAGTTCCTGCTTGTCGCGGCTACCCACCAGTTGCACCAGATCTTTGGATGACGCATAGGGCGTGATGTGGTCGTCCGCAGCCAGCAAATGCAGAAACGGCACTTTGATATCGCCAAGCTTGACACGCTTGCCGCCGATCACCCAGGTGCCTTTGACGAGCTGGTTCCGGCGCAAGAAGCCGTTGACCATCTGCCGGAACACGCCACCGGGAAACGGCAGGTTGTCGGTCTCCCACTTGCCCATGCGCAGGTTGCTGCGCACTGCGTCTTCCTTGTCCATGTTGTTAAGCAGACTCATGGCGCCAGCCAGTTTGCCGAACGGGCGCAGGGCGCGCAGCGCGTTTTGCACCCAGTCGCCGGGCACATTGCCGTATTGGGCGAGCAGGGCTTCTTCGTCGAAGTCGCGGCCCATCCAGGCCTTGAGCGATTCGAGGCCGTCGCCATTGACCGGCGCAGCCATGCACACCAGATTTTTCAACGGGCCGCCAGGATGGAGCGCCGCATAAATGGCGGAGAGCAAACCGCCGACGCAATAGCCGATGATCGATACGTCCTTCTCGCCGCTCACCTGTTGCACGCGTTCAATGCAGGCGGGAATGCGGTCGAGCACATAGTCTTCGAGCACCAGGTCTTTGTGCTCACGGCGCGGCCGGCCCCATTCGATCATGAACACATCGAAGCCCTGACGCAGCAAAAACTCCACCATGCTCTGGCCGGGAGCGAGATCAAGAATGTAAGGCTGATTGACCAGCGAGGTGACGATCAGCACCGGCACGCGATACACACTGTCGGCGAGCGGCTGGTAGTGATGCAGCTTGAGCGTGCCCTGCGCGTAAATGGTCTCCTTCGCGGTCACACCGAGCGCGCCGGTGATATCGGCGAAGTCGGCGGCATCGATCCCCATGCGTTCGAGCGCGCGTTGCATCGGGTTGCGCAAGTTTGCCCCAGATTCTGCGGCGGCAGGCCGGAGAGCCGCACTGGCTGCGGCTTTCATGGCATCAGGCTTGGGTGCCGCTCTGGCAGCGGTTCTTGGGGCGGTCATGCTCTGGTCTTGGCAGTGGATTGAGCGGCTGAAGCTTTGCCCGCCGGCTTGCGCGTGCGCGCAGGTGCGGCACCCTTGGCACCTGCGGTGCCAGCACCACCAATGGCCGGCCCGACGGCGCGCGCACTGACCAACGCCACGCGCAATTGCGCAAGCCCGGCCTGCACCGCAGACATGCCGTCCTCAATGCGGCCCATGCGCTCGTCGAGCGCTTCGAAGTCGGTGCGCGACGGCAGGTTGGCAGCGGAGAGCGACATCTGTGCCATCTCGCCAAACATCTTGTGCATCATGCGCGCTTCGTCAATCTGTTTGCTCAACACGGGGCCGGTCTTTTCGTCCTTGAGCAGGCGCGACATGTTCTCGCTCCATTGCTGCTCGGACTTGACAATCCAGTCGCGCCACATGGTGGTCATGCTCATCTTGCTCCAATCGATCTCGCTCATGCTGTGTGCTCCGTCATGCTTGGAAAATGAGGCTTGAAAATCAGATTTGCAACGTCACGCTTGCAAAATGGTGCGGCCCTTGATGCGCCCGGCGCGCAGATCGTCGAGTGCTTGCGTCGCATTGGCGAGCGGCTGCGTGGTGAGCGGCATCGCGGGCAGGGTGCCGCTGCGCGCAATCGTCATCAGCTCCTGCATGTCGGCGAGGTTGCCGACGTAGGAGCCAACGATGCTGACGCCTTTCATGGTGACCATGGCCGGCACGATCTGGGTCGCGCCGCCAAACAGGCCGACGCA
>JANLTL010000406.1:0-7363 GCA_031362905.1 Burkholderiales bacterium
AGAATTCAGAGCGCTACAAGGATGCAATCGGCTGCATTGAACCACCGCCTTTGCAGTCAACTTTCACAGCACCGAAATCAGAACCAAGATTGAATGCAGGATCACACGAGACCGATCATTAATGCGCATCACGCATCCGGACCGCAAGGCGTGTTCGAGGGGAGTTGTCCCTCCAACGCCACGCATCACGCCGGAACGGGTGTGCGCATTGTCTCCAGAAAAAACGCCGGGCGATTTCGCACCGGCGTTTTTTTTGGAGGCGCGGCTGCGCTCCTTTGCACACGGCATCAGCGTGGGCAGGCGGCACAGCAGTACGGCATTCATTAGCGCAAGAGACGCAGCAATGCTTGCGCCGATGAATAATCCGGGCTGGTAGAGACGGGTTTTTCGCTTAGTTGTTTCCGTAAACTCTCTGAAGGAGATCATCATGGCAGCAAAGAAACCAGCAAAGAAAGCAGCAAAGAAAGCAGCCAAAAAGCCAGCCAAGAAAGCGGCGAAGAAAGCGGCGAAGAAACCTGCGAAAAAGGCCGCGAAAAAGAAAGCGGCTAAGAAGCCGGCGAAAAAGGCAGCCAAGAAAAAGGCTGCCAAAAAGCCGGCGAAAAAAGCTCCCGCCAAAGCAAAGCCGGCCGCGAAGCCGGTAGCGGCGGCCAAGCCCGCAACGGCAGCGGCACCGGGCATGCGCCCGGCGCTTAACCCGGCAGCGGCATGGCCGTTTCCCACAGGCAGTCGTCCCTGACGGTCTGCGGGTAGCAGCGCGCTTTGCAAGCGGATCCCGGCCGCGCAAGTGGCTGGGAAGTTGGAATCCGCAGGCGAGCCGGGACGTTCCGGTTCGCCTGCGGATTTTTGGTTTTCGAGTGCCGCACCTGATGGCGTGTCTGCATCGTCAGGCACATCTGTCTCCGACTTCCCCTCAGGGTCTGCACGCAACGCAGCACCCTTCTCAGTACACTGCCAAGCCGCAATCGCATGTTTGACGAAATCCTGAGCATCATTTTCAAGGCCGCATACTGGCTGTTGGTGCCGGCGGCCTTGCTGCGCTTTTATATGCAGTGGCGGCGCATTCCGTTTCGCAATCCCCTCGGCACTTTCGTCTGTGCCATGACCGACTGGCTGGTGTTGCCGTTGCGCCGCGTGCTCAAAGGTGCGCTCGGATTCGATTGGGCAAGCCTCGCGGCAGCCATGCTGCTTGAATGGGGGCTCGCCGCCCTGCTTGACGTGGTGAGTGCGCGCTTCGCCTTGTTTGGCTCCAGCGCCGCTCTCTCTGCCTGGATCATCGCGGGCGCATTCGGTCTCTTGACGACATCAATCAATATGATGATCTTCGTCACGGTGATTGCGGCCGTATTGTCCTGGCTACGAGCCGACAATCCTGTCGGCGATGTGCTGGACGCGTTGGCCGCACCTTGGCTACGCCCGATCCGGCGCCGCCTACCCATGATGGGGGGCTTCGATCTGTCTCCATTGGCGCTCATCGTGCTGCTGCAAATTGTGCTTGTGATCTTGGCGCGGGTGCAGACGCTGGCATTGATGGCGTTGCGCTGAGAAGCGCTCAACAAGTCTCTGCCCTCCAGAGGTCCGAACGAAGCGAGGGACAGACCTAAACTCCTACAAAAGCGACTTTGCTTACATACCTACCGATTCAGTGTTTCCTTTGGCAGGTGCCGCAGGCTCCATCGCCGTGGCAAGCCGCCAGATGACACTGCGTCCATCGTCAGCCATCGCGCGCGCGCGCGCGCGCCTCGCCAGTTTGCACCCTGCAGTGCGCGGCATCCTCTGGTCAGTGCTGGCAGGCATGTTGTTCGCTGTGCTCAACTCACTGTTGCGTCTGCTGGCCAAACAGTTGGATCCGCTGCAAGTGCAGTTCCTGCGGTACGGCATGGGCTGTGTGGTGATGTTGCCGCTGGTGCTGCGCAGCGGGACTGCCGCTTACATCCCGAAGCGCATCGGTGGCCAGTTCCTGCGCGGCGCGGCGCACGCGGTCGGGCTGTGCCTGTGGTTTCACGCACTCCCGCATATTCATCTGGCCGACATGACGGCAATTGGTTTCACCGCACCGATCTTCATCATGTTTGGCGCTTATCTGGTCTTCAAGGAACAGATGCGCTGGGACCGCTGGCTTGCTGCCCTGACCGGCTTTGGAGGAGTGCTGGTGGTACTGGGTCCGCAGATCGCCGGCGGGGCCGGTCACTATCACTTGGTGATGCTGGCATCGGCACCCATGTTTGCGCTGTCGTTCCTGATTGCCAAATCGCTGACGCGCGACGAGCGCCCAGAGGTAATCGTGGTCTGGCTCGCCCTTACGGTAGCCATCTACAGCTTCCCTCTGGCACTATGGCACTGGCAGTGGCCGAGCGCGATGCAGTGGCTTGTCATCCTGGCTTGCGGCGTCATCGGCAGTGCCGGGCACTATTGTCTGACGCGCTCTATCGCGGCGACCGATATATCGGCGACGCAGTCCGCGAAATTTCTTGATCTGGTGTGGGCATCGCTGATGGGCTGGCTTCTGTTTGCCGACCTGCCGAGCCAAACCACCTTGATCGGCGGCGTGGTGATTGCAGCGTCGACCGTATGGATAGCGCGGCGCGAGGCGCGGCGACGGATTGCGGCGCCAGCAACACCAGGGTGAGTCCGGGTGTCGACTTGGTCATCACGTGGTGCTGGCAGCTTCACGCTTCCCTGCTACGGCTCGCCGCCTGATATCGCGCCAACGTCTTGGCGCGTGCGACCGCGTGATCAATCACCGGCTGGGGATAGTGTTTCCCCAGCACCAAACGAGCGCGGCGCAGTTCATCGTCCTTGGCAAGCCACGGCGCGTGAATCGCCTTGTCCGGCAGGGCTTTAAGCTCAGGTACATAGCGGCGGATGAACTTGCCGGCCGCATCGAATTTCTGTGATTGCGTCACCGGATTGAAGATGCGAAACCACGGCTGCGCATCGCAACCGGTTGACGCGGCCCATTGCCAACCGCCATTGTTGGCTGCAAGATCGAAGTCATTGAGTTGCTCGGCAAAGTAGCGCTCGCCTTGCCGCCAATTGATCCCCAGGTCCTTGGTCAGGAACGACGCCACCACCATGCGCAGGCGGTTGTGCATGTAGCCGGTCTGGTTGAGCTGGCGCATCGCCGCGTCGACCAGCGGGTAGCCGGTGCGGCCCTCACACCATGCGGCGAACAAGATATCGGTGGCGGGCCCGGTATCCCACCGGATGGCATCCCATTGCGGTTTGAAGCAACGCACGGCCACATGCGGGTTGTGATGCAGGATATGAAAATAGAAGTCGCGCCAGATCAACTCGGCGAGCCAGATTTCAGCACCTCGTCCGCCCGCGCCGATCTCAAAAAGCGCCGAAGTGCCATGCCAGCCCTGCCATGCCTCGCGTGCGAGCGTGCGGATCGAGATGGTGCCGAAGCGCAGATGCACCGACAGATATGACGGCCCCTTGACTGCAGGGAAATCGCGCCGCTGGTGGTACTCGGCCATGCGTTTCTTGAAGTCGGCGAAGAGCTTTCGTGCGCCGGATTCACCACAGGGGATGCCGAGTGATGACAGGTTGGTGGACTCGAAGCCGATGTCAGTGAGCGACGGCGTCGGCGTTGAGCCTGCAAACGCGGCGCCTTTTGTTTCTCGCATTGAAACGAGCATTTTGGTTGGCGGCAGGGCGAGCGACGCCAAGTAGCTCTCAACGGGATAGGCCTTCAGGTAAAACGAATCGAGCTTTTTGAGCACCGCGTTCTTGTAAGGTGTGAACACCGAATAGAAGGTACCGCTGCCCGTGAGGATTTCGTCTTTCTCGAACAGAACCTGATCCTTGAAGGTATGGAACGCCACGCCCTGCTGTTTGAGCGCGATGGCAACCGCACCGTCGCGCGCGTTTGCTGCCGGCTCATAGTCGTGATTGCAGAAAACGGCATTGGCCGCAAGGGCGCGGGCGAGCGCAGGAATGGCTGTCTTTGGGCGGGCGTGCAGAACGATCAGCGCACCGCCGTGCGCGCGCAGCGTTGAATCGAGCTCAACCAGGCTGGCGTGAATAAATTCAACGCGGCGATCCTGACGTGATGGCAGGGCATCCAGAATGTCGCGGTCAAACACAAACGCGCAGTAGACGCGCCGCGCCGATTTGAGCGCTCGGTAAAGCGCAGCATGGTCGGTTGAGCGCAGGTCGCGCCGGAACCAGACCAGCGCGGCGTCGATCAGTTTCGTCATAGTGTGGTCTGCCCTGTCATTTGGATGGCCGCAAACGCAATGTCACCAGCGGTTTTGGCAGTGCTGATCGCCGCGTCACTGGCCACCGCATTGACGGCAACCGTCAATCCGAGTTCGTCAATGCTGCCACGTCGAGAGAAGCTCTGGGAGCGGACTGTGGCCCGATAGAGGTGTTGGATCCGCTCCCACCATGGATTCCAGGCCAATGCATCAATTGAAAAATCAGCCCGCCCTCTTCACCAGCAGCTTGCCAATTGAGTCTTGCCACTTGCCAAGCTTTTCATCACGGTTCATCTGTTGTGGTTCGAACACGCGGTCTTTTTGCCACAGTGCGCTGATCTCTTCACTGTTCTTCCAGAACTCGACCGCCAGGCCGGCCAGGTACGCTGCACCGAGCGCCGTGGTCTCCAATACCTTTGGCCGCACCACCGGTACGCCCAGCAGATCAGCCTGAAACTGCATCAACAGATTGTTGGCACTGGCGCCGCCATCGACGCGCAGTTCCTTCAGGTACACATCAGAGTCGCTCTCCATGCTGCGCAACAGATCAGCGCTCTGAAATGCAATCGACTCCAGTGCGGCGCGCGCAATGTGGGCCTTGGTAGTGCCACGCGTGATGCCGAACAGCGCACCTTGCGCACGTGAATCCCAGTAGGGGGCGCCCAGGCCGGTGAAGGCTGGCACCACCGTGACGCCGCCCGCATCTGGCACGCTCAATGCCAGAGCCTCGACGTCGCTTGATGACTTGATGATGCCGAGGCCGTCGCGCAGCCACTGTACTACTGCGCCGCCGGTGAACACGCTGCCCTCGAGTGCATAGCGGCGCGCGTCGCCCACTTGCGCCACCGCGGTAGTAATGAGGCCGTTCTTTGATACCAGCGCCGCACCACCGGTATGCATGAGCATGAAGCAACCAGTGCCATAGGTATTCTTCGCCATGCCCGGCACGATGCAGGCCTGGCCGAACAGCGCAGCCTGTTGATCGCCGGCAATGCCGGCAATCGGCACCGCCATGCCGAAATGGTCGGCATGGGTATGACCCACCACCCCGGACGAAGGATGCACAATCGGCAGCAAGGTCGGCGGCACGTTAAAGAGAAATGCGAGCGAGTCATCCCAGTCGCCGTTGTGAATGTTGTAGAGAAGGGTGCGCGAGGCATTGGTCACATCGGTGACATGGATCGCACCGCGATCGGCGCGGCCGCCACTGAGTTTCCAGATCAGCCACGAGTCTATGGTGCCGAAGGCGAGCTCGCCTGCGTCGGCGCGGTCGCGCAGGCTGCGCCCGCTGGCGTCATCACTCTTGACATGATCGAGCAGCCAAGAGATCTTGCTTGCCGAAAAATAGGCATCGAGCACGAGGCCGGTCTTGGCGCGCACCTCAGGCTCTTTGCCTTCGGTCTTCAGGTTCTCGCAGCGCTTGGCGGTGCGGCGATCCTGCCACACGACGGCGTTGGCAATCGGCTTGCCAGTGGCGCGATCCCAGATGACGGTAGTCTCACGCTGATTGGTAATGCCGATCGCCGCAACGTTCTTCGCCGAAGTCTTGGCCTTGAACAGCACCTCCTGTGCGACCGCGTATTGCGACTGCCAGATCTCTTCCGGATCGTGCTCGACCCAGCCCGGCTGGGGAAACATCTGCTTGATCTCCTTCTGGGCCATCGCGACCAGAGTGCCGGTGCGATCAAACAGGATGGCACGTGAGCTGGTGGTGCCCTGATCGAGCGCGAGGATGTATTGGCTCATGCGGTTTTCTCCGGTGCGTAGACGCGCGAGGGATGATGTCGTGCATTCTAGCGGAGCGCCTTGATGGCAGCGTGTTTTGGGCTGTTTCCCCTCTGGTGTGAAAGCCGCGCGCGATGCCGATGCTACAATCGCGCCCTTCGTTTTCCTGCACAAATTTGCCATGAACGCGTCCGAAATTCGTGAAAAATTCCTGGCCTATTTCGAGTCCAAAGGACACGCGCGCGTGGCGTCAAGCCCCTTGGTGCCGGGGAACGATCCGACGCTGTTGTTCACCAATTCGGGCATGGTGCAGTTCAAGGATGTATTCACCGGATCTGACAAACGCAGCTATGCGCGCGCGACCTCGTCGCAGCGCAGCGTGCGTGCCGGCGGCAAGCACAATGATCTGGAAAACGTCGGCTACACCGCGCGCCATCACACGTTTTTCGAGATGCTCGGCAATTTCTCGTTCGGCGATTATTTCAAGCAGGAAGCAATCCAATACGCTTGGGAGCTGCTCACCAGCGTCTATGCGCTGCCCAAAGACAAGCTCTGGGTCACGGTCTATATCGATGACGACGAGGCCTACAACATCTGGGCCAGGGAGATAGGTGTACCGGCAGAGCGCATCGTGCGCATCGGCGACAACAAGGGCGCGAAGTACGCGTCCGATAATTTCTGGCAAATGGCCGATACCGGACCATGCGGTCCCTGTTCGGAAATTTTCTACGACCACGGTGCGGATGTAGCCGGCGGCCCGCCCGGCTCGCCCGATGCCGATGGTGACCGCTACATTGAAATCTGGAACCTGGTGTTCATGCAATTTGACCGCCAGGCCAATGTCGACATGCCGCGCTTGCCCAAACCCTGTGTCGATACCGGCATGGGACTCGAGCGCATCGCGGCGGTATTGCAGCACGTGCACAGCAATTACGAGATTGACCTGTTTCAGGATTTGATCCGCGCCGCCGGGCGCGAAACGCTGATCACGGACTTGTCACAGCCTTCGCTCAAGGTGATCGCCGATCACATCCGCGCCAGCTCGTTCCTGAGTGTCGACGGGGTGATTCCTTCGAACGACGGGCGTGGTTATGTGTTGCGCCGGATCATCCGCCGTGCCCTGCGACACGGCCACAAGCTGGGTCAGACCAAGCCCTTCTTCCATAAGCTCGTAAACGATCTGGCACTCGTGATGGGCGCGGCCTATCCCGAACTCACGGCGCAAGCCAAGCGAGTCGAAGAGACTCTGCTGGCCGAGGAAGAGCGATTTGCCGAGACGCTCGAAAACGGCATGAAGATCCTTGATGCCGCACTGGCGCGCGAAGGCAACATGCTCGACGGCGATACCGTATTTGCGCTGTATGACACCTTCGGCTTTCCGGTGGATCTCACCGCAGACGTGGCGCGTGAGCGTGGCAAGAGCATCGATATCGCCG
>JANLTL010000409.1:0-1759 GCA_031362905.1 Burkholderiales bacterium
TGAGTTCGGAGGCGCCGATCGAGAAACTTTGCCAGTTGATGACGGCGCCGGGGGTGTTGGTGATGGTGAGGGTGTTGCCGGCGGCGTTGAAGGTGGCCTGGCCGTTGACGACCTGGGGGGCGACCGGGTTGGCGAACGCGCCGCCGCTGCCCGCAGTGAGGCCGGCGGCGAGGCTGCCGAAGGCGCTGGCGACCGCGAGCGCCTGCAGCTTGAGGCGCGTGGCCACGGTGGGCACCGAGGCCAAACCCGGTAGGCGGCTGGCGCTGCGGCTCGCTGTGGCGGCTGCGCTGCTGCGCGCTGCTGTTTGGGAGGGAGGTCGTCGGGTCATGGCACTGCTCCTGAAGCTCAACGCCGGATCACGCCACTGGCGGGGCGCAACCCGGATATGACATCGTCATAAATAGACATGAAATCAAACGCTTACACTCGCGTGATTATTGCCGACAGGAGCGGTTTTAACCATACCAGCGGCATCGGTAAGCGTGAGATATATCACACACTTGGCAAATAAAGGCTGCCGCCGACCGAAATGTCACGTTTTGTTACGCAATTTCGATTCGGGCATGACCCGCAAGCCGTTGGTGGGTGCGGCTCTTGCGGCAATGCCTCGGCTGCGCCTTGGTGGGTGCGCATCTTGGCGCGACGGCAGAGTGTTTGCCCGAAGCGGCGCAGGGTGGCCAGCGACGGGTCCAGCGCGTCAATACGTGAGCGAGAGCGCAAAATGCCCGCGCGCATCGCCCTTGATCTGGGTCGACGTGGCGTTCATGACGCGCACATCGGTGACCTGCGAATAGTCAGCCTTGAAGCTCAGATTTTTACCGAGATTAAAGCGCACACCGAGGCCCACGCTGGCGATGGCGAGGCGCTGGTCGGTGTCGCCCGGCAGGCGGATGTTGTAACCGCGCGCGAGGTCGTAAAAAACCACCATGCGCAGGTTGGAGCCCGCCAGCACCTTGTCGCCCCAATCAGGGCCGTAGAGCTCGATGTTGCCGGTGTAGCCGCGATCGCGCGCGAATTCGCGCTCCTGAAAGCCGCGCACTGCCGTGGAACCGGCGAGGCCAAAGTGCTCCTGCGCGATCAGCGCCCGCGGGGCCCATTGGCCCGACAGGCCGGCACGCAACTGCAGGTCGGCCGGCAACACCGCCGCGTGCGACAGGCTCGCCTTGAAGACGGTGAAGTTGGCGTTCGCGCCGCCCTGCGATGCCCCCGCAGTAGCCGGCCGCACTGCCTTGAAATTGGCATCGGTGCCGTTGCCGCCCCAACCCCAGTTGACCGCCGCGCTCAGCGAAAAACTGGTCTGCCGTCCCACACCAGCCCAGCCCCCGCTGTAGGTCGCAGAGAACGGGTGAATCGTCACCGGAAACGCCGCCGGGCCGCAACCGGCGGCACCGAAGGTGCCGAGCGTACAGGCATTTTCGAACGCCTTGTAGTCAAACGCGTAGGTGAGCTGGTGGGTGAATTCGCCCTTGCGCGGCAGATACTGGTTGAAGCGCACGCCGAAGATGTTGCCGGTACCGGTAAAGTTCAGCGGGCCGGCCACGGTGGCGGTGGTACCCGAGCTGACCGACGACTTGGCATAAAACGCATCGATCGAACCGTCGAAGCGGTACAGCGGTACGCGATAACTGACGCTGTAGATCGACACATGTCTCGGCTTCTCAACCGAAGTGGTGTTCTGCGCCGTCATCACGTGGTCGGCATAAATCATGTTGGCGTGCTGGAAACCGATCGAGAAACGGTGCACACCGGTCGAATTGTT
>JANLTL010000428.1:0-6697 GCA_031362905.1 Burkholderiales bacterium
CCGCCCACAAACGCACACAGTGCGCCGCTCGCCATCCCCGCCACCCACAACCAGGGGTTGAAGGTCATCGGCAGTTGCAAGACGAAATGGCCCACCGCATAGCCGATGCCCCACGCAATCAGCGCAGCAAACAAACCGGCCAGCCCGCCGGTCAACACGAACTCGGCCCATTGCGCCGACTTGAGTTGCGCGCTCGATGCGCCGAGCGCGCGCATGATGCCGGCCTCGCGCATGCGCTCATCCTGACTCGCCGTGAGCGCGGCGTAGAGCACCGTGATGCCGGCCGCGAGCGTGAACAAGAAGATGAACTGCACTGCCTGCGCGACCTGCCCGATCACCCCGCGCACCTGGCGCAGAATCGCTTCGACATCGACGATGGTGAGGTTGGGCATGCGCGCTACCAAGGCATCGGTAAAGTCAGGCTTGTCCTTGGGCAAATGAAACGCGCTGATGAAGGTGGTGGGAAAGGGTTCGAGCAACTTGGGCGTGACGATGACGAAGAAATTGACGCGCATCGAATCCCAATCGAGCTTGCGCAGATTGGTGATCGGGGCCTTGAACTGCTGGCCGCCCACTTCGTAGGTCAGCACATCACCGAGCTTGAGATTGAGCGTCCTGGCGATGCCGTCTTCGACCGACAACGCGCCCTCTTCGAGCTGGCGCGGCGTGAACCAATCCCCCGCCGTCACCTGATTGTGTTTCGGCAAATCGGCGAGATACGAAAGGTTGAACTCGCGATCCACCAGGCGTTTGGCGCGCGCTTCGCCAAACAATTCCGGGCTGGTCGCTTTGCCGTTGACCGCGACCAGGCGCCCGCGCACCATCGGGTAGGTTTCTGGTTTCGCCATGCCCGCAGCGGCAAATTGTTGATTGAACAGGACTCGCTGATCGGGCTGCACGTTGATCACAAAGCGGTTGGGTGCATCCGGCGGCACGCTCTTTTGCCACTGCGCCATCAGGTCACCACGCGTAATGGTCAGCAGCAGCAAAGCGGCGAGGCCAAGGCTCAAGGCAACCACCTGTGTCACTGTCGCGGCGCTGCGGCGGCGCATCGCGGCGACGCCGTAGCGCCACGAGAAGCCATTGCTGCCATTTTTGCCCAGTGCGCCGGCCCCCGTGCGCAGGCGCACCAGTAAACGCAGCGCCCACCAGGTAATCAAGGCGCTCGCACCGAGAGCCGCCGCAAAACCGGTCGAAGCAACCAAGCCGAGCTTGAGATCGCGCGCCTGCCACATCACCAGCAGCGCCAGCACAGCGGCACCGGCGCACCAGGTCAGCACAGCCATCGGCTTGGGGTCACCGGTCTCGCGGCGAATCACCCGCACCGGCGGCACGCCGGCCAGTTGCATCAAGGGCGGCAGCGCGAAGCCGAGCAACAACAGAGTGCCGGTGGCAAAGCCTTGCAAAGCCGGCATGAACCCGGCAGCCGGCAACTGCGTCGCGACCAGATAGCCGAGGATCTGCGCAATCAAGGCATGCACCACATAGCCAATCAGCGTGCCGACGGCGGAGCCAATCAGGCCGAGCAACAAAAACTCGACGCCAAACATGGTGAACAAGGTGCGCTGGCTCGCGCCCATCGAGCGCAACACCGCGCAGCCGTCGAGATGGCGCTGCATGAAGCGGCGGCTGGCGAGCGCAATCGATACCGCCGCGAGGATCACCGCGAGCAAAGCGACGAGGCCGAGAAACTGCTGCGCACGATCCACCGAGGCCCGCACTTCAGGCCGCGCGTTGCTGATTTCCTCGATCCATTGCCCACGCGCCAGGTTGGCCTTGACCCATGCGGCGTAGTCGTTGACGGCTTTTTCTTCACCGGCCACCAGCAGGCGATAGACCACGCGGCTGCCGGGCTGGATCAAGCCGGTCGCAGCGAGATCGGCCTGGTTGAACATCAAGCGCGGCGCAATCGAAAAAAAACTCGCGCCACGATCCGGCTCCAGCGTCAGTACGCGATCAAATATCAATTCGGTATCGCCGACACCAATGCGCGCGCCGGGTTTGAGCTGCAGGCTGGTGGCCAATTGCTCATCGAGCCACACCCGTCCTGGTGGCGGCACCGCGCGCGCCGGCGCGTCGGGCTGGTTGCGGTCGCTGGACGTGCGCAACGTGCCGCGCAGGGGATAGCCGTCTGACACCGCCTTGAACCCGGCCAACTGGGTCTTGCCGGCGGCGGATGCCATGCTTGGAAAATTGATCGCGCGCGCCACGCGCAGGCCGCGCTGCAAGGCGGCGTCCGACAGTGCGGCGGGAATTGGCCGGTCGCTGCTGACGACAAAATCCGCACCGATCAATTGATGCGACTCCTGATTGAGCGCGCGTCCAATGCGGTCGGCGAAAAACCCGACACTGGTCACACTCGCCACCGCGATCACGAGGGCCGCGAGCAGAATGCGCAACTCGCCGGCGCGGGCATCGCGCACGAGCATGCGCCAGGCCAATTTCGCTGCCGGTGCGGTAACAGATTTCATGCAAGGATTATCGCATGCAGGTTTTTCGCCGCCACCTATCAGAGCGCTTGCCGTTGCCGTCGCCGCGGCGCACCACCACTGTCAGCGTAACCACTGTCAGCGCAACCACTTGCATTGCCCGCACCGCCCTCGTAGAATGCGCCGATGGATCCCATCAGCACCATCGCCGCCGGCGCAGGCCTCGCCTGGGCCAGCGGTATGCGCCTCTACGCAGTGGTGTTCGCGTCCGGTCTGCTCGCGCGTTTTGGCATCGTCACCCTGCCCGGCGATTTATCGATATTGACCCATACCTGGGTGATTGGCGCGGCAGGCTTCATGTTTGCCATCGAGTTTCTTGCCGACAAAATTCCGGGCATCGATTCAGTATGGGATGCCATCCACACCTTTATCCGCATTCCCGCCGGCGCCCTGCTCGCCGCTGCCAGCATTGGCGTATCGGCCGACCCGGCATGGGTGATGGTGGCCGGCCTGCTCGGCGGCACGCTGGCCGGCAGCAGCCACTTTGCCAAGTCGGGCAGCCGCGCGTTGATCAACTCCTCGCCCGAGCCCTTCTCCAACTGGGCCGCCTCGTTCGGCGAAGAGATGCTCGCCGGCATCGTGCTGTGGCTGGCGTTCACCTACCCGGTGTTGTCGCTGTGCGTACTCTCGGTGCTGGTGGTGTTGTCGGTATGGTTGATCGTGGTCTTGTGGCGCTTTCTCAAAGTGATGTTCGCCAAGCTGTCGTTGATCAACCCGCTCCCGGCCACGCTCCCGACCAGTGCGCCAGCTCGGCAACCGCTGCGCATCAGCGCTCGTTAGCGCGGCGGCCTCCCCGCGTCGCAGCTCAGCGGCGTCAGCGGATCACCAGCACCGGCACCTTGCAGCCGGTCATCAAAGCGATAGCGAGCACGCTATAGACCAGCCCGCATGGCATCCACCCCCAGAGCGCGCCAAGGCCTGCTGCACGCGGCAGTGTGTGGGCGGGCAGCATCAGGTTGGCTACCGCATACATGATGCGCTGCACCGGCAAGGTGCCATCCACAAATAAAAGCAGGGAGCCGGCAGCGCCCGCCGCACTCCCCGCCAGCGCGTAGGTGGCAATGCGACCGCCGTTGAATGCCAGCGCAATCGGCCAGCGCCGCAACTGCGAATGGTTGCGCGCTGGCATGAAGATTACAGGCACCGCAGTGGCCACGTTTGGTGCCGGTACCGGTGCAGGTACCGGTGCAGGTACCGGTGGCGGTGCCGCCACTGGGCGGAAAGCGCCGCCACAATCCCGCCACACATCCCGGCGCAATGCAAGCCTCCGAGCAGGCCGGTGGCAAAGGCCGCAGCGGCAGCGGTGACGAGGGCTGGTGCGTCCATCAAATCAGCTTCGAGAAACCGCTTCGCGCGCGTCCGGCGGCGACGTGGCGGTCAAACACCATCGCGATGGCGCGCAAAAAGTAGCGGCCCTGCGGGGTGACACTGACGGCGTCACCGCCGAAGGGACTGGAGGGGGCTAGAGCCTTCAAGAATGTCCCTCCTGCGCGTTTATGCCGGCTTCAATACCGTGGAGAGAAGAGATTGACGCTATATCGCTAAACGATATACACTGCAAGGATGATTTTGTCGTTCAAATGCGCCGACACCGGAAGTCTGTTTCAGCGCAATCGTGTAAAACGCTTTGCCAATATCGAATCCGTCGCCAGACGCAAACTGAATCAGTTGCACGCAGCCGCCAGCCTCGATTTCTTGCGTGTCCCGCCCGGCAACAACCTCGAAGCACTGGCGGGCGACCGGAAAGGGGAGCACAGCATTCGTATCAATGCCCAATTCAGAGTGTGCTTTGTGTGGACACCTCAAGGGCCGAAGAATGTCGAGATCGTCGACTACCACTGATGGAGTTTGAATATGGCCAAAAAACTTCCCCCCATTCATCCCGGCGAAATTTTGCGCGAGGAATTCATGAAGCCGCTCGGCCTGTCGAGCAATGCACTTGCGCGTGCGCTTGATGTGACGCCGGCGCGGATCAACGAAATTGTGCGTGAACAGCGCGGCATCAGCGCTGACACGGCGCTCCGGCTTGCACGATATTTCGGAACTGATGTGCAGAGCTGGATGAATCTGCAAACCCACTACGACATTCAGTGCGCGGAAGATACGGCAGGGCGTGCGATTCAAAAGATTGCGCCGCGTATGGAAGAGGCAGTCGCGGCATAGTTGCACCGGTCTATTTCGGGATTCGAACGGAACCACTGCTTCAACGTCACATGGGTAAAAAAAATGCCGACTGCAACCATCAAAATTTTTCTGGCGCACGGAGATCCGAAGCGGCTTCGAATCGCGGAATTGTCAAATTGGAATGGTATCGCCGTCGCAGGGCCGCGCAGCGAATTTGATGGCGTGCTGGCGCGAGCTGAATCTGGACGCACCGGGGTTTATTTGTTGACTGGCTCAGATCCGGAGTCCGGCCAACCAGCAATCTACGTCGGCGAAGCGGAAAACCTTAGAGACCGCGTGAAGGCCCATCTGGAAAAGGACTTCTGGAATCAAATCGTCTACTTCACCAGCAAGGATGAGAATCTAACCAAGGCCCACGTCAAGTACCTCGAAGGCAAGCTTATCGAGAAGGCCCGACTTGCTGGCCGTTCTCTTGTAACCAACGGCCAAAATAGTGGTGCCAAGCTGCCCGAATCAGACCGTGAGGACATGGAAATATTCCTGGAAAAGACTCACCAGTTGCTGCCCGTTCTCGGCGTTGAATTGCTCGTTCCGTCATCAAGTATTGCCGCCGCCGCGGTCGAGAAGGAGATGCTTTATTGCGAGATTAAGGGCCTGCGTGCGCGTGGTCACCTCGCACCAAACGGTTTTCTGGTTCTGAAGGATTCTCAGGCTGTTTTAGACGACCGTCCTTCTTCCCAAAAATATCCGTGGGCTTTAAACATGCGCCAAAGGCTGAAAGAAGACGGAGTGCTATCGACTGCTGGAAATCACTTGATATTTACAAAGGACACGGAGTTCTCCAGTCCTAGCGCAGCAGCAGCCGTGGTACATGGTGGGCACGCAAACGGTCTTATTTCCTGGAAAAACAGCAACGGAAAAATGCTCAAGGAAATTGAATCCGCATAAAACATTGCGATGCCACCCGTCGTAATCCAGGTCAAAGTAAAACCCAACGCCCGGACCAGCACCTTTGAACCGGCCGACGACGGCACCTGGTTCGCTCAGATCAAGTCGGCGCCGATTGACGGCAAGGCCAATGCGGAGTTGATTGCGCTGGTCGCCGGGCACTTTCAATGCCGCAAGTCTGCGGTGACGATCAAGAATGGTGCTTCGGGGCGGACCAAGCTGGTGCGGATCGACGCTTAGCGTCGAAAATCGCGCAGACCATCAGCCTGAAACCCTTGGTGGGTGCACCTTGCGGGCATGTGGTGGCCTGAGAGGGTTGGTGGGAGCGGGTTTCTGGCCCCTGTATCATCTAAAAATCAAACGTTGGGCATCCGTTGCGTCTATTTTTTTTGATATTTAAATAGCATTTAATGTTTAAATTTACTTATAATTGGTATTGTGATATCAATTACATTATCATCCTCTGATGAAGTGTGTGCCACGCTCGGTGCGCGAGTGCGGCAGTTGCGCCTGTCCCAGAATTTGACCCAGGCTGAATTGGGCGCGCGCGCCGGCGTGTCGTTCGGTGCGGTGCGCACGCTTGAATCGAGCGGGCAGACCACCCTGGCCACGTTTGTCAAATGCGTACAGGCGCTGGGAGCCGCAAGCGACCTTGAAGCCGTGCTGACGCCGCCGGCGCGGTCAATCGCGCAACTGGAGAAGAATTTTCATGTGGCGCGCCGTCAGCGCGCGAGCAAGCCCTCGGGCCGGCGCGCGGCGTGAACAACCTGTGAACCAACAATGAACAAGCTGAACGTGATGTACAACGGCTGGGGCGAACGCTGGCCCTTGGGCGTGCTTGCCGAATTCGGCCATCGTTCGTTGTTTGAATATTCCCCTGAAGCGCTGCGCCAGGGGCTGGAGCTGTCCCCTTACCGACTCGCGCTTCGGCAACAGGCCTACGAGGGTGGTGAACCATTCCTCGACGGGCTGCCGGGGTTGATCGCCGACGGCCTGCCGGACGGCTGGGGCCGCTTGCTGATGGATCGCCGTTTTCGCAAGGCGGGGCGCGATCCGGCCACGGTGTCGGTGCTGGAGCGCCTCGCGTTTATCGGTGACCGCGCGCTTGGTGCATTGTCGTTCGAGCCTGCGGAGGG
>JANLTL010000431.1:0-3830 GCA_031362905.1 Burkholderiales bacterium
TATTCGTAGCGCAGCTCGTCAAGGCTGAAACGGCAACGGTCGGCGATGGTCAATGTCTCGGCCATCAACTCAGGGGGATACAAGTCTGCGATGGCATTGATCGGCCTCATGGCCTGCTCGGCATTGGGCCGTGCATCGAGACCCAGTTCAGCGAGGGGCTTGCGCAGGCGAATTGCGGTCAGCACATCCTGCAAGGGCTTGCGGCGCTTTTCGTGCATCAGCACATGGCCGGTGGCGACGGCGGGCAAGCCGGTGGCCGTGGCAAGCGCCAAAGACTGCGCAAACGAACGGGCGTCGTCTGCGCCCTTGAGTTGCTCAACGGCAATCCAGAGCGCGCCGGGAAAGCAGGCTTTGAGACGCGGCAAGGCATCGCCCGGCCACCCTGGCTGCGCTACGCCCGATGCTGTCGCCCCCGGCAGCATGATGGCAAGGCAATCCGTCATCGGCTGCGCGGCAAAGTCGGCGAGCCGCAGGCAATAGCGCCCCTTGAGCGCCCGCCGCCGCGCCTGCGTGATCAGCGCGCACAGCCTTGCATAGCCGCGCCGTGAGGCGGCGAGCAGCACCAGCTTGCCGCCATCTTCGAACACAAACTCGCTGCCGATGATGAGTTTGAGAGTGGTGTTCTTCGCTGCCACATGCGCCCGCACCACGCCCGACACCGTGCATTCATCGGTAAGCGCCAATGCCGTGTAACCGAGCAGACTGGCGCGCGCCACCAACTCTTCAGGATGCGAGGCACCGCGCAGAAAACTGAAAGTGCTCAGCGCATGAAGCTCGGCGTAGCTTGGTTGCATGGTCTGCCAATCTCAGGCAAAAAAACCATGCAGATACCAGCCACCGCGCGCGAGGTCATGAAACACCCATAAGGTTTCGCCCTCGCGATTGGCCATCACGTAGTAATCACGGCGCGCCGGTGCGCCATCCCACCAGCCGGTTTCGATGCGCTCCGGCCCGGCCAGTTGGCGCAAGGCACCGCGATGCACCGGCTCGCCCTGCAGCAGGATCAAGGAGCGCGGCTGGCGCAACAACCAGATCGGTCGCGGTGGTCCCGACATGGAAGGTCGCATCAACGCCTTTCCATCATCTTCCTCCTTGCACCTCACCACCCGATGCGGCCGATACGCCTTGCGCTCCTCCTGCACCCCATGCACCACCTCATGCGACGCCCTTTCAGGCCGGTGATCGCTGCTCTCCTCCACCATCAGGATTGACCCGGCCCCCATGCGCGCCAGCAATTGCTCGGCCAGCACATCAAGATTGCTCGCACGCGACCCCGCATCCGGAAAAAATCCGCCACTGACCGGCTGGTACACCTGCATGTCAGCCAATCTCAGCCCCACCGCACAGACGGTGTCTTCGAGCGGCTGGCGCGCCAGTTGCTCTCGCAGCAGCCGGCTCCAGCGCCGCACATCGCGCGCCGGCTCGCGCGTGCCGATCATCAGTGGCGTGGCGCGATGCCGGCCGTGTTCCAACAGCAACGCCATACGCGTCGTGGCCTGCCCGCGCGCGCGCAAGAAATCATCGGCCTCGGCAAACAGCAGTCCGGCCGCATGCAGCACCTGCGCGCTATCGCTGGTCTCGCACACCAATTCAAGCCGGGTAGTGAACTGTTCGGGCAAGGCCAGCGGCGTGCGCGGGTCGGCACGTTCACCGAGAATCGCCTCGATATCGCGCACGATCTGCACCCCAAAGCGGCGCGCGATGCCGTCGCGCGGCAGGCGCGGCAGATCACCGAAGCGCGCAATACCCAGCGCCGCCAATGCATCGGTCACCTCCTGCGGCCAGCCAGTCAGCATCAGCGGAATCTTCGCCAGCGTCTCAGGCAAGGCCTCGCGCCGCCGCACATGCTGCACCTCCACCCCACGGGCGCGCGCATGCGCCAGCAGCCAGGCCGCGCGCGGCGTCGGCGCACAAGCCGCCACGGCACGCATTTCGGCACGCCGCACCTCGTGCTTGATGCGGTTCGCCATGGCCTTGAGGCCGCGAAACAGCATCAGGCTCGGCGCCACTTCCAGCAGCACGGCATCGGGTGCCAGCGTCACCATCGGCGAGAAATTGAGCGCCACCAGCCCCACGCGCTGCTGCAGCGCCGCCTCGCGTGCCAGCTCGCGCCGCCACACCGCCAGATCCGCCACCAGTGCACGTGCCGCCCCCAGCGCCATGCCGGCACGAATGCCGCAATCACGCGCCGCCGCATTCGCCGCCAGAATCAGCGGCCGCTCCTCCGGCCCATCGATCACCGCAAACGGCACATCGACCAGCAAGCCGCGCCCGGCCGCCTGCAAGGGCAGCTCAGGCAAAAACAGCGCAATCCAAAGAGGCGCGGCCACGTCAATGCCACCTTGCGTGCGTCACCGCTTCGGTATGGGATAACGCTGTTCGGTCAACGGCATCTTGGCCGGCGATGGCACGGACAGCGGGCGGTCAGCAGTGCGCCAGACGGCTGAGCACTGAAACAATTGCTGCGGGGTAGACACGGCGTGTGCGGCTCTTCGGGAGGAAGGGCCGCACAGTATAACTATATTTATGTACAGTTATTAATTTCTGCCAAACAAAAGCTTGAACAACGCTGTCAAGTCTTGGGCGTGCCTCACGCCGTGGCGGTGGCAGGTCTTCCCGTCTTGCGCCGGGGAGTTGGCGTGGCAATGCGCTTGGGCGCAAACATGACGTAGGCTGCCGTGCTGTCTTTGCGGCGCGCCAGCGCATCGCACATCGCGTTGATGTCGTTGCCGTGCCGCGCCGCAAAGGCGGCACGCGCCTTGCGCACTTCTTCAATGATCGGGTCTTTGTCCATTTCAATCTCCCAGAAATTCCAGCGGCGTAGCCAGCTTGGGACAAACAATGTTCCGCTTTTCAAGCGCAGCGCGCAAGCGCTGGCGGATATCTTCATTGGCGATGTGCCGCATGTTCCAAGTCAGCACATAGTCCATGCCGTTCAGCGCCGCCACGCTGATGTGCAGCGCATCGGCCAAGGCATCCGGCGGCAGATTGGCGCTCTTGAGCACGAAGGGCGCAAGCTTGCGCGCTTCGGGCGCAATCAACAAGCGCGGAAACGGCTTCATCGCCGCCATGCGCGCCTGCGCATGGCGCGCATCTCCCGCTGACGCTTCTTCCACCACCAAATCGGACACGAACAAATCAAACGTGGCGTGTTTCGTCGAGAACCACTCGTGGGTCGCTTGTTGAAACGCGGCGACGCGGGCGTCGCGGCTTGGCGGCGCAGTCCAATAACTGACCACGCTGGTTTCCAGATAGACCTTCGGTTTCATGCGCGCATGGTAGCGCGTTCGTATGCGGGGTGGAATTTCACCATACATATACCGCCAGAAGGCGCATGGATCATGGTTTTCAGGCCTTCGATGCCTTTAGAGTGGCTTGTGCCAAGGGTTTCCAGATAACGAATAAGTTGAATCTTGCGAGTGTGCTTTCTGAAGACTCTGGAAAATATTCGAACCGTACCCCTTTGTTTCTGCGGCATAGCACCGCCGCGAGTGCCATCAGAACTTCTTCGGCATCCCGGCCTGCTACAAGACCGCGTTCGCGGTATGGCGCGATTTAATTTTGCGGTCAACGGGAAAACGCACGTTGGTAATCGGGCTCGACCAAATTTCGTGATCGCCCTTGCCGGCACGCTCAAAGCGGCAACCTGCCGCGAGAAGCAGGCGTTTGCGTTCCGGGGAAAAGTCGGCCACCGTGCTCAGGCCGCGTGCGCAACCTCAAAGCGCCGTGTCAGCAATTCGAATGGCACGTCTGCACCCGCATCAATGCCATTGGCTTGCAGCAACTCGGGGATGAGCGTCTTGAGTTTGGCGATCAATTGCTCTTGCGTA
>JANLTL010000482.1:0-2670 GCA_031362905.1 Burkholderiales bacterium
TCCCTGGCAGCGCGCAGCGCCGTGTGCGCGACACGCCAGCCGTCAACAGCGCAGTCGAGCCACTAGACATGGCGCGCATCGGCATCGACATCGACGGCACCTTCACCGATTTCGCGCTGGAAACAGCGAACGCTCCGCCCCGCTTTCTCAAGCTGCCCACCACCCCCGACGCCCCCGAGCGTGCGGTGCTGGCCGGTGTCGCGCGCCTGGTGCGCGAAGCCGGCCTGCTGCCGGCCGACCTGCGCTCGGTGATTCACGGCACCACCCTGGCCACCAATGCACTGATCGAGCGGCGCGGCGCGCGCATTGCCTTCATCACCACCGAGGGGTTTCGCGACGCACTCGAAATGGGTACCGAGAGCCGTCACGACCATTACGACCTCGATATCGAGAAACCGGCGCCGCTGGTACCGCGCGACCTGCGCTTCGCGGTGCGCGAGCGCATCGCCGCATCAGGCGCGGTGCTGGTGCCGCTGGCCGACGATGCGATCGAGGCCTTGCTGCCGGCGCTCGATGCGGCCGGGATCGAAGCGGTCGCGATAGGGTTCCTGCACAGCTACGCCAACCCGCTGCACGAAGCGCGCGCGGCGGCGAGCCTGCGGCGCTTGCGGCCCGCGTGGCCGGTCTGCGTCTCGTCCGAAGTGGCCCCCGAGATCCGCGAGTACGAGCGCTTCGCCACCACCTGCGTGAACGCCTATGTGCAGCCGCTGATGAGCGGCTATCTCGGGCGCCTTGAGGCCGGGCTCACGCAGATTGGCGTGAATGCCCCGCTGCACCTGATGCTCTCCAACGGCGGGCTGTGCGAGGCGGCGGTGGCGCGCCGCTTCCCGGTGCGCCTGCTCGAGTCGGGGCCCGCCGGCGGGGCGATTCTCGCGGCCGACATCGCACACCGCATGCAGATCGAGCACGCGCTCATGGTGGACATCGGCGGCACCACCGCCAAGCTGTGTTTCATCGACCACGGCACGCCGCAGACTGCGCGCTCCATCGAGGTGGCGCGACTCGCGCGTTTCAAGGCCGGCAGCGGCATTCCACTGCGCTTCCCGGTGATTGAGCTGGCCGAGATCGGCGCCGGTGGCGGCTCGATTGCACACCAGGACAGCCTGGGCCGGCTGCGCGTCGGGCCCGCCAGCGCCGGCGCTGAACCCGGCCCGGCGTGCTATGCGCGCGGCGGCACGGCGCCGACAGTGACCGACGCGCACCTGATGCTCGGCCGCCTCGATGCGCATCATTTTGCCGGCGGGCGCATGGTGCTTAACGAAACTGCGGCACGAGATTCCCTCACCACCCTCGCCTCAAGCCTGACTCTGGCGCCCGACCAGCTGGCCAGCGCCATCTGTGAAATCGTCGACGAGAGCATGGCCAGCGCCGCGCGCGAGCACGCCGTCGAAACCGGCAAGGGCATCGCCGGCCGCGTGTTGATCGCGATTGGCGGCATGGCGCCCCTGCACGCCGCGCGCCTGGCCGCCAAGCTCGAGATTGACCGCGTGGTGGTGCCCTGTGGCGCCGGGGTCGGGTCGGCGTTGGGCTTCCTGCGTGCGCCGCTCGCGTTCGAATCGACGCGCAGTTTGCAGATGAGCCTGGCGCATTTCGATGTGGCGGCGGCAAATCGGGCACTGCAGGCACTGGCGAAGGAAATGCATGCGATTGTGGCGCGCGCCGGCGGCGGCACCGGACTGATCGAGACCCGTGATGCGTGGATGCGCTATCGCGGACAGGGCTATGAAATTCGCGCGCCCTTGCCGGTGCGTGACCTTGGCATGGCTGACACCGCACTGCTCACGCAGTCTTTCGAGACGGCCTATCGCGGCCTCTACGGCCGTGTCATCGAGTACGCCCAGATCGAAGTGTTGGGATGGACGGTGCGTGTGGAGGCCCCCACTGCACTGCCTGCCGAAACGCCCGATGCGGTGCGCTCAATGGACGCAGCCGCCGCAACGCGACGCCAGTTCGTCGACCCTGGCCTGCGCGAACGGATCGAAGGCACAGTGCAAGCCGCGAACACCCTGCGCACTGACGTAAGCATTGCCGGGCCGGCGCTCGTTACGGCCGATGACACCACCATCGTGGTGCCAACCGGATTCAGTGCCCACCTGGCATTGGGGAATGCCATCGAGCTCCGGCGTGACGCGGCGACAGCAAAAGAGATGGGCGCCACGCTCGCGCCCGACATCGGCAACCAGATTCTCTGGGATCGCCTGATCGGCGTGGTCGAGGAGCAGGCGCGCACGCTGATGCGTACCGCGTTTTCCCCCACTGTGCGTGAAGCCGGCGACCTGTCGGCAGGACTGTTTGACCTCGAAGGCCGGCTGGTCGCGCAGGCGCTGACCGGCACGCCGGGACATGTCAATTCAATGGCGGCATGCGCACGCCATTTCCTCGCCAAGTACCCGCCCGAGACCATGCGCGCGGGCGACCACTACATCACCAATGATCCGTGGTTTACCTCGGGCCACCTGCATGACGTGACCGTTTTCTCGCCGGCGTTTCATCGCGGCGTGCTGGCCGGCTACTTCGCCTGCACCTGCCATCAGGTCGACATCGGTGGCCTCGGCCAGGGGCCGGATGGGCGCTCGGTCTACGAAGAGGGCCTGTACATTCCGGTGCTGCGCCTGGCGCGCGATGGCCACATCAATGAAGACCTGCTGGACATGGTGCGCGCCAACGTAC
>JANLTL010000504.1:0-17507 GCA_031362905.1 Burkholderiales bacterium
TGATGAAGCAGCACCGCGGCGAGTCCTTCGGCGCTTCGATCCCCGAGGAGATCACGCCCGAGTTCGTGCGTTCCGAGGTCGCGCGCGGGCGCGCCATCATCCCGGCCAACATCAATCACCCCGAGTCCGAGCCGATGATCATCGGGCGCAACTTCCTGATCAAGATCAACGCCAACATCGGCAATTCGGCGGTGTCGTCGGGCATCGGCGAGGAAGTCGAGAAGATGACCTGGTCGATCCGCTGGGGCGGCGACACCGTGATGGATCTTTCCACCGGCAAGCACATCCACGAGACGCGCGAATGGATCGTGCGCAACTCGCCGGTGCCGATCGGCACCGTGCCGATCTACCAGGCGCTCGAAAAAGTTGACGGCAAGGCCGAAGACCTCACCTGGGAAATCTTCCGCGACACCCTGATCGAGCAGGCCGAGCAGGGCGTCGATTACTTCACGATCCACGCCGGTGTGCTGTTGCGCTACGTGCCGATGACGGCCAACCGCATGACCGGCATCGTCTCGCGCGGTGGCTCGATCTTGGCCAAGTGGTGTTTGTCGCACCACAAGGAGAGCTTCCTCTACACGCACTTCGAAGACATCTGCGACATCATGAAGGCCTACGACGTGAGCTTCTCGCTCGGTGACGGCCTGCGCCCCGGCTCCGGCTATGACGCCAACGACGAAGCACAACTATCCGAACTCCGCACTCTGGGTGAACTGACCCAGGTGGCGTGGAAGCACGACGTGCAGGTGATGATCGAAGGCCCCGGCCACGTGCCGATGCAGTTGATCAAGGAGAACATGGACATCCAGTTGAAGGAGTGCCACGAGGCGCCTTTCTATACGCTCGGGCCCCTGACCACCGACATCGCACCCGGCTACGACCACATCACTTCAGCGATTGGCGCCGCGCAAATCGGCTGGTACGGCACTGCGATGCTCTGCTACGTGACGCCGAAGGAGCACCTTGGTCTGCCGAACAAGAAAGACGTGAAAGACGGCATCATGGCCTACAAGATCGCCGCCCACGCGGCTGATCTCGCCAAGGGCCACCCCGGGGCGCAGATTCGTGACAACGCGGTGTCAAAGGCGCGTTTCGAATTCCGCTGGGACGACCAGTTCAATCTGGGCCTTGACCCGGATACGGCCAAGGACTTTCACGACGAGACCCTGCCCAAGGATTCGATGAAGGTGGCGCACTTCTGCTCGATGTGCGGCCCGCATTTCTGCTCGATGAAAATCACCCAGGACGTACGCGATTACGCAGACAAGCTGGGCGCCGACAACGAGACCGCCCTCAAGAAGGGAATGGAAGAAAAAGCCATCGAGTTTGTGAAGAAGGGCGCGGAGATTTATCACCGCGCCTGAGTGCAGCGCGTCCCGGGCTGGTTCAGCGCTGCGCGCTCGACCGCTCACCGAAATGCCAAATGCGCATGGGCCGGAGCATGGCTCCCACCATGGGCTGCGTCGATGACATGCCAGAGAACCGCAGCAGGAGCGGATCTCCAGCGTATCGACTAGATGCCGGTTGCCTCGTCGGACGATGCCGCCTCCACCGCCAGTGGGTGCGCGCCGATTCGCAAGTAGGAGTTTGTCCTACATGCGCCAGCCCGTGCCACATTTGCGACACTCGACCACCAGCAGGGGTGTCTCCTTAATCACCGCTGGCAGGTCCGGTTCATCGCGTGGCCCGGTATGCAGGATGTTGAAGCGCGCATAGGCTTCGCACTTGGGGCAATGCGAGCGGTCGCCGAGAAACTCGGCCAGTTGCAAAATCATCTGATAGCGGCGCAGGCTCCATGCGCCCAGCGCGCCCAGGCCGGTCGCCACGGCCAGTAACCACAGACTGTTGGCGAGCGTGTTGTAGGGGCCACCCTGCTCGATGGCACCGAGCACAGCGATCAGACACAAAAACGCCGTGATCAGATGGAGATGGCCTTCCACCAGGCGGCCTTCGTACCACTTGCGAAAGCCGCGCGCGCGGATCGCCTCTGCGAGCGGTCGCGCTTGGACACGGTGCCGCCAGGATTGCAGCAAACGGACGAGCCAGGAGAGCATGAGCTTGGTAAACGGGCTGGGGGCGTCGATCACACAGGGGGTAAAGGTGAACTGCCCGACATCATAGGCCCGCCCTTGCGTGCGGCCAGGCCCGCCCTTGCGTGCGGCGGTGCGCGGCCGGCAACATTGAGCAACAATTTTTGCGTCATGCATCCGTGCACGGGCGGCACTAACGGTGTTTGCGCTGGTCAAACCTCCTACAATTGTCCTCACCGGTGTCGATCGGTCATGCGCCATCGGCCCCGGCGCAACCGGTCACGCAGTGTTCCGCCTCCTGTCAAGCAACGCCGCCCACTTCACCTGCGCTCATCCATGGCCTCTTCCCGCACTGCCACCCGCGTCCTTGCCGCGCTCGCGCTTGCCGCCATTGCCGGCGGCGGCTGGTGGTATTACTCGAAGAGCGGCGCGGACGCAGCCGCCACGCAATTTCGCACTGCCAAAATTGAAAAAGGCCCGCTCGTGGCCACCGTGTCGGCCACCGGCACACTCAATCCGGTGGTGTCGGTGTCGGTCGGCTCGCAAGTGTCGGGCCAGTTGAAGGAAATCTTTGTCGACTTCAACAGCCCGGTAAAAAAGGGCCAGCTCGTCGCACGCATCGACCCCGAACAGTTTGAATACAAGATGCGCCAATCACAGGCCGACCTGGATGCCGCGCGTGCGTCGATTGGCACACAGTTGGCCAACGTCGCCGTACAACGGGCCGAGGTGGCACGCGCCGAGGCCAATCTGGTCGAGGCCAAGCGCGATGTCGAGCGCAAGAAGTCACTGGTCGAGAAGAACTTTATCGCCTCGTCAGAGGCTGAGAAGGCCGAGTCCACTTACAAGGCGCAACTGGCCGGGCTCGAGTCGGCCAAGGCGCAAATGGGCGTGGCCGAAGCCAACGCGAAGAATTCGCAGGCCGTGGTCAAGCAGCGTGATGCCCAGCTCGCGCAGGCGCGCATTGACCTCGAGCGCACCTCGATCCGCGCGCCGGTCGATGGTGTGGTCGTCAAGAAGTCAGTCGAGCCGGGGCAGACCGTGGCCGCGTCGCTGCAAGCGCCCGAGCTCTTCATCATTGCGCAGAATCTGGCCGACATGCAGGTCGAAGCGGCGATTGACGAAGCCGATGTCGGGCGCGTGCGCGAAGCGCAGACCGCCACCTTCACCGTGGACTCGTTCGCCGGGCGCACCTTCACCGGCGCAGTGCGCCAGGTGCGCAAGGCCGCAACGGTGGCGCAAAACGTGGTCACCTACGTGGTGGTGATTTCGGCGGCCAACCCTGATCTCAATCTCTTGCCCGGCATGACGGCCAACGTGCGCATCACGACGGACCGGCGCGACAGTGTGTTGAAAGTCGCCAACAGCGCACTGCGGTTTCGCCCGCCGGGCGCGACCGAAGACGGTGGCGCTGGCAGCGCCGCGGGTGGGGGCGCGGGTGCGGCCAAGGATGGCGCCAAGAGCGTTGGTGGGAGCGGTCCAGCGGGCGCTGCCGGTGGAGCGAGTGCGCCTGCCGCAGGCGCTGGTGCCGCCGGTGCGGGTGCGAGCGGTGGCGGGGGCGGCCCGGGCGGCGGGCGCGCACTGCGCGAGCGCCTCGTCAATGAACTCAAGCTCGATGCCGCCCAGCAGCAGAAACTCGAAGAGATTTTTTCCGGCATGCGCGAAAAGTTCATGGCCCTGCGCGAGTTGCCCGAGGCCGAGCGCGCGCGCGCCTCTGAGCGCAACCGCGTCGAGATCCGCGAGAAGATCACGCTGATCCTCAATGAGGAGCAAAAGAAAAAATACGCCGAGATCGTCGCCGAGCAGGCCGGGCGCGCGCCCACGCGCGGGCGCGTCTGGATCACCGGTGCTGACGGCAAGCCGCAGGCCGTGCCGGTGCGCCTCGGCCTCTCCGACGGCACCACCACCGAGGTGATCGGCGGTGACCTCAAGGAAGGGCAGGAAGTACTGGTCGGCGTCGTTGGCAGCGGGCAAAAAGGTGGGGCGCCCACCACGGCACCGCGCGGCCCGCGGCTGCCGTTCTGATGCCCAAGTGCGATGCCTTCATCTTGCGTTGGTGATCACTTGAAGGCGCCATGAGCCAAGCACTGATCCATACCCGCGATCTGGTCAAGCAATACCAGATGGGTGACAACCTTGTGCGTGCGCTCGATGGCGTATCGGTGTCGATCAACGCCGGTGAGTTCGTCGCCGTGATGGGGCCGTCCGGCTCGGGCAAGTCCACCTTCATGAATCTGATCGGCTGCCTCGATGCACCGACCGCAGGCGAGTACAAACTCGCCGGTGAAGATGTGGCGCGTCTTGATGGTGATGCGCTCGCAGCGATTCGCAACCGGCACATCGGCTTTGTGTTCCAGCAGTTCAATCTGCTGGCGCGTACCAGCGCGCAGGAGAACGTCGAGCTGCCGCTGCTCTACTCGGACATCGACAAGAAAACGCGCCGCGCGCGCGCCGCCAAACGCCTCGACCAGGTTGGTTTGGGCGCGCGCACCGATCACCACCCCTCGCAACTCTCGGGCGGACAGCAGCAGCGCGTGGCGATTGCACGGGCGCTGGTCAATGACCCTGTGCTGATCCTCGCCGATGAGCCGACCGGTGCGCTCGACTCGCGCACCAGCCTCGAAGTGATGGCCCTGTTGCAGCAGCTCAACCGCGAGGGCATCACCATCGTGGTGGTCACGCATGAACACGATGTCGCCAGTTTCGCGCAGCGCGTGATCCAGTTTCGTGACGGCAAGGTGGTCGACGATCAACGCAACGCGGCGGCGGATGCGCAAGCACTGCTGCAACAAGCGGTGCGCAAGGCGGCCTGAGATGAACCTGTTCGCCATTCTGCGCATCGCCCTCAACGCCTTGCGCGTCAACAAGCTGCGCTCGACCCTGACCATGCTCGGCATCATCATCGGCGTGGCAGCGGTGATCATCATGATCGCGATCGGCAATGGCGCACAGGCGCGCGTCGAGGAACAGATCAAGAGCCTCGGCGCCAACCTGATGATCATCATTCCCGGCGCCACGCTGTCGGGCGGCGCGCGCGGCGCAGCCGGCTCTCAGCAAACCCTTACCGAAGATGACGCCGCCGCGATTGCGCGTGAAGTGCCCGAAGTGCAGGTGGCCGCGCCCTCGCAGCGCTCCAGCGGGCAAGTGGTGGCCGGCAACAGCAACTGGTCCACCATCCTGCAAGGTGTCACCAACGACTATTTCGAGGCACGTGAATGGCCGCTGGTGGCGGGCCGGCTGTTCGAGCCGCCCGAGTTGCAGACCGCCGGCAAGGTGGTGATCATCGGCCACTCGACCGCCAAGCAGTTGTTTGGCGAGGAGTACGACCCGGCGGCCATCATTGGTCAGACCGTGCGCGTGCGCCAGGTGCCGGCAGTGATCGTTGGTGTGCTCGACAAAAAAGGTCAGAGCATGCTCGGCCAGGATCAGGACGATGTAC
Organism: Burkholderiales bacterium; assembly: GCA_031362905.1. Classification (GTDB taxonomy): domain Bacteria; phylum Pseudomonadota; class Gammaproteobacteria; order Burkholderiales; family JAEUOS01; genus CANJDH01. The sequence goes on from JANLTL010000504.1 coordinate 5,470, forward strand.
TGTTCCTGCCGCTCGCCACCTTGCGCAACCGCATTGCCGGGCAGACCCAGGGCAAGCTGCGCCGCGTCGGCCTGATCTCGGTCAAGACGCGCGAAGGCCAGTCGATGGCCGAGGCCGAGGAGAAAATCCGCGCCCTGTTGCGCCAGCGCCATCGCGTGCAGCCGGGTGCGGACGACACCTTTACCGTGCGCAACCTCACCGAGATTTTGCAGGCGCAGGAAGCCTCGTCGAAAATCATGACCCTGCTGCTCGCCGCCGTCGCGTCCGTCTCGCTGGTGGTCGGTGGCATCGGCATCATGAACATCATGCTGGTCTCGGTGACCGAGCGCACGCGCGAGATCGGCCTGCGCATGGCGGTGGGCGCGCGCGGGCGCGACATCCTGATGCAGTTTCTGGTCGAAGCGGTGACACTCTCGCTGATCGGCGGGCTGATCGGTATTGCGCTTGGCTTCGGCGGCTCATCCGCCGTGGGCAATTTTGCCGGCTGGCGCGTCGAGATCGAGGCCGCGTCGATTTTTCTCGCAGTCGGGTTCTCGGCGGCAGTCGGCATCTTCTTCGGCTTTTATCCGGCGCGCAAGGCGGCAGGCCTGCGCCCGATTGAAGCGCTGCGGTATGAGTAGCCTGGGCATTCGCAAACCTGCAGGCAGCATCATGCGCAGTGCGTTGGCCGGCTTTACCGCCGTGCTGGCCGGGTGTTCGATTGACAGCCATTTCTTGTATCACCCGCAACCCTATCGCGCCGGCGCCGAAGCGGCGATTGCGGCGCGCTTTCCGGCGGCCGAGGCATTTGTGCTGCAGCGTCCTGATGGGGTGCGTCTGCACGGCTGGCTGACCGGGCACCTCCAGTTGCCGGGCCGGCAACCCGGCGCCGCAGTCGGGGAGACGGGCAGCGCCGCATCCGGCAGCGCCACGCTGCGCCGCCCTCTCACGATCTACTTCGGTGGCAATGCGGAAGAAACTTCCTGGATATTGGGCGAAGCGCATCGTTTTGCCGGGCGCATGCTGTTGTTCATCAACTATCGCGGCTATGGGGGCAGCGCTGGCACGCCGCACGAAAAAGTGTTGCTCGATGATGCCCTGGCTGTATTTGATGCGGCGCGCGCGCGCAGTGATGTAGACCCGGCGCGCATCAGCGTGTGGGGGCGCAGTCTGGGGTCCGGCGTGGCAGTGCATGTTGCCTCTGCACGGCCGGTGTCGGGCCTCGCGCTGGTCTCGCCCTACGACAGCATGGCGGCGCTGGCGCAGCGTCATATGCCGGCCCTGTCCGTGCTGCTCACGCAGCGCTACGACTCCGCCGCCAAAGCGCCGGCGATTCGCGCACCGGTGTTGATGCTGGCAGGGGCGCGCGACACGCTGATCCCGCCGCAGCACAGCGAACAATTGCGTGCCGTATGGGGCGGCCCGGCGCGCCTTGTGATGTTGCCGGAGGCGGATCACAACTCGATGCAGGAAGGCGCCGACTATTGGCGCGAGATCGCGGCGTTTCTCTCACCGCGCTGAGGCGCCGGGTCCCGCCACTGGGTCTCGCCACCGGGTCCCGCCAAATGGGGCTCGCCACCTGGTCTCGCCACCGGGTCCCGTCAGATGTTGGGCATGGCGCGTTGAACCTACAATCACGGCCCATGGATCCACTCATTCTGCTCAAAGCCGCCATCCTTGGCGTGGTCGAAGGTCTCACCGAGTTTCTCCCGGTGTCGTCGACCGGCCACTTGATTCTCGCCGGCCAGTTGCTCAACTTCACCGGCGAGAAAGCCAAACTGTTCGAAATCGTGATCCAGAGTGGCGCCATTGCCGCCGTGGTGGTCGAGTATCGCGCGCGCTTCTTCGGAACGCTGCGCGGCATCACCCACGACGCGGTGGCGCAGCGCTTCTGGATCAATCTGGCCATCGCCTTCATGCCGCTTGCCGTGCTCGGGCTGTTGTTCAACAAGATGATCAAGGCTGCACTGTTCAAACCGGTGCCGGTGGCGATTGCATTCATCGTCGGCGGGCTGATCATCCTGTGGGTTGAGCGCCCGTCGGCCCGGGCCGCGCGCACGCCGCGGGTGATGGAGGTCGATGACATGACCTGGCGCGATGCATTGAAGCTTGGCATCGCGCAGGCATTCGGGCTGATCCCCGGCACCAGCCGCTCTGGCGCGACCATCATCGGCGGCATGCTGTTCGGTCTGTCGCGCAAGGCGGCGACCGAGTTTTCATTTTTTCTCGGCGTGCCTACCTTGCTCGCAGCGACGCTCTATTCACTCTACAAGGAGCGCCACCTGCTCGACATGGCCGATGCCGGCATGTGGCTGGTGGGCATGCTCAGCGCGTTCGCCAGCGCCTTCGTGAGCGTGCGCTGGCTGATCCGCTATGTGGCCACCCACAACCTGGTGCCGTTCGCGTGGTATCGCATTGCGTTCGGCGCGGTAGTGTTGCTCACCGCGTACTTCAACGTCATTGACTGGCGCGCCTGAGCGCGCCAATCGCGTGCGCCCGCTTATTTTTTGGCGCCAGCCTTGGCCTCGGCACGGCGTGCGGCGGTTTGCGCCAGCATTTCCATCTCCTGCCCGCGGCCGACCGTCAGATTGAGCTGGCAGTCGGCGTTTTCCAGAGCGGCAGGCAGCGGCGCTTTCGGGTCGGCATAGAAGGCGCAATTTGCATCGCGAAAACGGCGCCACGCTGTGTTGGCTTCATCGAGGGCTTTCTTCTCGGTAGCAGACAGGTATTTGGCAACACGCCCGGTCCAGTTGCTCATGCGGCCCTCCTGGCGCTTTACCTCGGCGGTCAGGCACCCGAGGATGGCGGGCAGGTCTTCCTGCTTTTTCGCTTCCATCGCTTCTTTGCTGCGCTTGACGCAATCACGGAACTCGGGTGTCATCGGATCCTGCTGTGGGGGCGCTGCTGCGGGCCCGGGCCCGGAGGCGGGTGCCCCGGGCGCTGGAGCCGGAGCCGCAGGTGCCGAGGCAGCCGGCGCGGGTGAACCCGTGGCGCCCTCAGGCAATCGGAGCTGCGCCAACGTGCTGGTGGCAAATAGCGTGCTGCAGGCGATGGCGAAAAGGGATTTTGTGAGGGCGGACGAGACAGGCGTCATGATGCTTCCTTGGTCGATGAGGTGAAAAACAATAAATCGCGAACGCCGTGGCCCAGTTTCAGGCCGCGCGTTTCGAACTTGGTGACAGGGCGATGTGCCGGGCGGGGCGCGAAACTGTCAGCGCCGTTGGTCAGCAAACGCTCGGAAGATAGCACTTCGAGCATGGTCTCGGCGTAGGGTTCCCAGTCGGTCGCAAAGTGCAGATAGCCACCGGGCGCGAGGCGTGAGGCGAGCTGTTTGATGAACGGCGGCTGCACGATGCGGCGTTTGTGATGGCGCGCCTTGGGCCAGGGGTCGGGAAAAAACAGATGCACACCCGCCAGCGACTGCGGCGCAATCATGTGCTCCACCACTTCAACTGCATCGTGACGGATCACGCGCAGGTTGGTGAGTTGTTGTTGCTCGATCAGTTTGAGCAGCGCGCCGACGCCGGGCGCATGCACTTCGATGCCGATAAAGTTCTGGTCCGGCAGGGTACCGGCAATCTGCGCGGTAGTCTCGCCCATGCCGCAGCCGATTTCGAGAATCACCTTCGCACTGCGGCCAAAGGCAGCGGCGTAATCGAGCGCGGCCTCAGAAAACGCAATGCCATAGCGGGGCATCAAGGTGTCGTAGGCGTGACGCTGCGCCGGCGACATGCGCCCCTGGCGCAGCACAAAGCTGCGGATCGATTGCGTGGTCAGACGCGCTGGGGTGGTGGTCATGCGCGCAAGGGTGGGTGGCGGTCAAAATGGCAAACAGCCGTCGCCCTGAAAGGCGCATGGCTGGCCGGTCCAGGCGGCATGCCGCCCCAGGAAGCGCTGCTGGAGCGGCGCTTGGCGCTCAGCCCGTTCTGCAGACGGGGAATTTTTGCAATGACCGGCAAGATTACTTCGCGCCGATCATGCCGCCGACAGGTGACGACGGCGCAGCCGAGTAGAGCTTGCGCGGCATGCGCCCGGCCAGATAGGCTTCACGTCCCGCCTGCACTGCCTTGTGCATGGCGCTTGCCATCAACACCGGATTTTTCGCGGCGGCAATCGCGGTGTTCATCAACACGCCGTCGCAGCCGAGCTCCATCGCAATCGCTGCGTCGGACGCGGTGCCGACACCGGCATCGACAATGACCGGCACCGAGGCCTTCTCGATGATCAGCGACAGATTCCAGGGGTTGAGGATTCCCATGCCCGAGCCGATCAGCGAGGCCAGCGGCATCACTGCCACGCAACCGATGTCTTCCAACTGCTTGGCCATGATCGGGTCGTCGCTGCAATAGACCATCACCTCAAAGCCCTCCGCGACCAGGGTCCTGGCGGCGGCCAGGGTCTCGGTCATGTTCGGGTAGAGCGTGTGTGCGTCGCCCAGCACTTCGAGCTTGACCAGTGCGTGGCCATCGAGCAATTCGCGCGCGAGGCGCAGCGTGCGCACGGCGTCATCGGCCGTGTAGCAGCCCGCTGTGTTGGGTAAATAGGTGAACACCGAGGGCGGCACGAAATCGAGCAGCGAAGGGGCTTTGGCGTCCTGGCCGATGTTGGTGCGGCGAATCGCCACGGTGACGATCTGTGTGCCCGAGGCGTCGAGTGCCGCGCGCGTCTCGGCAAAATCCTTGTACTTGCCGGTGCCGACCAGAAGGCGCGAGGTGTAGACCTTGCCGGCCACTTCGAAGGGTTTGTCCTTGATCTGCATGTCCATGATGGGATTCCGTTTCGCGCCAGGCGTGCTAGCCGCCGCCAACGGCAACGACGATTTCAAGTTTGTCTCCGGCACGCAGCGCCGTCGCGTCGTGCTGGCTCTTGGGCACAATGTCGCCATTGCGTTCGACCGCCAGGCGCTTGCCGGTGAGTTCCATTTGATCGAGCAGCGCCGCCACCGTCGCACCCGGATTGACACGGCGCACTTGGCCGTTCACAGTCAGTTCAATCATGCGATGGAGAAATGCGAAAAACGCGATGGCGGGTTTGTTAGAATGACAGTGCGCATTTTATCGGATGCCTCCTGCAAAACCGGTACATGCATCGGGACATGTGGTCTCGGCCGCAGCGGGTGTAGCTCAATGGCAGAGCAGAAGCTTCCCAAGCTTACGACGAGGGTTCGATTCCCTTCACCCGCTCCAATTCAAAAAAGGCCCTGCAGCGCGGGGCCTTTTTCTGCACTTTAGGTCGATGGGCTCATAGCGCACCGGGACGTTCCATGCGCTGACCACCGCCTTGTTGCAACGCGTAGACCACGAAGGTGCCCAGCCAGTGTTCAGCCAGAAAGTCGCCGGAACTCACATGCGCGAGGCCGGCTGACAGGTGGTGCCCGGCAGCTGCCGAGAGCAGCGCGCTGCGCCCGTCGCCTTGCGGCAGGGCTCGCGCCATCGCCGCCAGGCACCATGCGCGTGACAGATTCAGTCCATCAAGATGCACTCCCTGCGGGTCGGCGCGGTCGCTCACCGTCGCAGGCTCCCACAACGCGCACTCCTTGCCCGGCTGGAGTGAGGGCAGGAATTGCGCAAGCCAGAGGGCGAAAGCATTGGCGTCGAGGTGGCGCGTCATCAGCCATGCTTCGGTCAGGCAAGGCGAGAGGAAGTCATTGCCGCCCGGCTCGTAGGCCGCCGGGCCATCCTGGTCCCGCTCATAAAACTTGAGCGATGCAGCGCGCACGGCAGCGCACAGCGCGCTGTCGTCGCAGGCGATGCCATAGTCCCACGCCAGCGCCAGCGCGAACGCGGTGTTGGCATGGGTGCCGGCGCGAATCGGATAGGTTTGCCGCAAGAGGTAATCAACATAGCGCTGCGCCAGCAGGCTGGCCAGTGGCTTCACGGCGTCAAACCAGGCCGCAGCTTCAGGGTCGGGCCAACGGCGCAATTCCGCCGCCAGGCACCACAACCACGCCCAGCCGTAACCCCGCTCGAAACTGATGCGATTGGGTGACGTGAGGTAGCGAATTTCTGCAGCCATGTTCTGTGGCGTCAGGTGTGATCGCAATACGCGGCGGATCTCGGGCGCTTCCGGCAGGTCGGGAAAACTTCGCGCCAGGCTCGCCAGCATCCAGTGGGTATGTACGGCCGAGTGCCAGTCATAGCAGCCGTAGAAGGCCGGATGCAGCTCGCGCGGCAACCGCGCATCGTCAGGGCCATTGAGCACGTGCTCCGGCTTGTGCGGATACTCCCGTTCAATGCCGGCCAGCGCCAGGCGCGCAAATGTTGATGCCAGCGCTGTGTCGAGGTGCGTCATGCCGTCAGCGGGGCCACTGCGCTTGGTTTGACTCGTATCGATGCGCCGCAACTCGCGCCGGGCGGCTGCGGTCAACCATCGAGCCGTTTCTGAAACACCAGCCCCGCATGCTCGCGCAGCGCGTGGAAATGGATCTTGCTCCACATGCCTTCGATGGCGCGCAGTTCGGTGTGATGCGCGGCGAGAAAGGTCGGGGCATCGACTGCGTCCCACATCACTCGATGAGAGTTGGCGTCGATGAATCGTTTCAACTCGGCCGGTTCATCCGCCGTGACCCAGCGCGCCAGCTGATAGCGTGATGGTGCCATGCGCGCTGCCGCGCCGTATTCATGCGCGAGGCGGTGCGCCACGACTTCAAACTGCAGGTTGCCAACCGCACCGAGCAACAGCATGCCGCCTTCGAGCGGGCGAAACACCTGGATTGCGCCTTCTTCTCCCAATTGGGTGAGGCCATTGCGCAATTGCTTGCTCTTCATCGGGTCGACCATCTCGACCGTCTGGAACAACTCCGGCGCGAAAAAGGGCAAGCCGGTAAATTGCAGGTCTTCGCCTTCGGTCAGGGTGTCGCCCAGTTGCAGCAAGCCGTGATTGGGAATACCGATGATGTCGCCCGCGTAGGCATCCTCAACCAGTTCGCGTCGCTGCGAGAGAAAGGTGACCACGGTGTTGGTGCGAATTTCCTTGCCGGTGCGGCAAATCTTGAGCTTCATGCCGCGCTCGAAATGCCCCGCGCACATGCGCACGAACGCGATGCGGTCGCGGTGCGCCGGGTCCATGTTGGCCTGAATCTTGAAGACGACACCGGCGAATTTCTCTTCAGTCGGCTCGACCTTGCGTTGTATTGCGGTGCGCGCGATCGGCGCTGGCGCCAGATCGACGAGGGCATCGAGCACCTCGCGCACACCGAAGTTGTTGATCGCCGAGCCGAAGAATACGGGTGACTGGCGGCCAGCGACAAAAGCCTCGCGGTCAAACGCGGGCGAGGCGCCAGTGATGAGTTCGATTTCGTCGCGTGCCTGCTCGCACGCCGCGCCGAAGCGCTCGGCAATCTCGGGATTGTTGATGCCTTCGATCACGCCGTCATCGTCGCGCACGCGGTCTTCGCCGGCGGTGAAGATGCGCATGCGGTCACGCTTCAAATCGAATACGCCGCCGAAGCTCTTGCCCATCCCCACCGGCCAGGTGAAGGGCGCTACCGGCATGCCGAGCACGCGCTCGATTTCGTCGAGCAGATCGAGCGGCTCCTTGACCTCGCGGTCCATCTTGTTGATGAAGGTGAGGATCGGCGTATTGCGCGCGCGGCACACCTCGATCAGGCGCAGGGTCTGCGCCTCGACACCATTGGCCGCGTCAATCACCATCAGCGCCGCATCGACCGCAGTCAACACGCGATAGGTGTCTTCCGAAAAATCGGCGTGGCCGGGCGTGTCGAGCAGGTTGATGATGCAGTCGCGGTACTCCAGCTGCATTACCGAGCTCGCCACCGAAATGCCGCGCTGCTTCTCGATCTCCATCCAGTCCGAGGTGGCGTGGCGCGAGGCCTTGCGCGCCTTGACGCTGCCGGCAATGAAAATCGCGCCGCCGAATAGCAGCAGCTTTTCCGTCAGCGTGGTCTTGCCCGCGTCCGGGTGTGAAATGATGGCGAAGGTGCGGCGGCGTTTGACTTCCGCTGCGATGGGCTTGCTTGACATGCTTCAGTGTGTCCTGGGACTGGCGGTGCTACGCAACCGCGCACGCTGCGTGCCAGCCGGATGCTGGCACGCCGGAAACTCTCTTACAGGGATGCGTTAACCCGGATGCCCTGCACTCAACGGCAGATCAACGGCGTTGACTCAGGCAGGTTTTATTCGAACGCAGAGCGGCGCATTTTAGCCTGTGGTGCAGTCGCCGACACTCAATCGACCACCGCGCCACTGCGCTTGATCACTGGTGTCCAGCGCTTCAATTCTTCCTGCATATAGGCGGCGAATTCGGCCGGCGTGCCCGGCTGAGGCTCCATGTATTGCGCGCGCAGTTTCTCTGCGGTAGCCGGGTCTTTCATCGCGGCAACAAACTCGCGATTGAGGCGCTCGATGATCGCGGGTGGTGTTTTGGCCGGGGCGACCAGACCGATCCAGGCGCTCGCCACGACGTCAAGCACGCCGGTTTCCTTGAACGTGGGAATGTTGGGTAACAGGGGCGAGCGCTGCGGTGTGGAAATGGCCAGCACCTTGAGGCGCCCGGTGGCCACATGCGGCATGATCGCCAGCGGCGCAAGCGACGCGATCTGCGTGTCGCCGGCGATCAGGCCGGTCACCGCAGCGGGAGACGAGGTATACGGGATGTGAACCACGAAGGTGCCGGTGAGCGACTTGATCAGCTCCATCGACAAATGCGAGAGGCTGCCGGCGCCGATCGATGCGTAGTTGTACTTGCCGGGGTTTTTCTTGAGCAGCGCAAACAATTCAGGCATGCTGTTCACGCCGAGTGCGGGGGATACCGCGATCACGTTGGGCTGATGCACACCGAAGGTGAGCGGCGTGAGATCGGTGAACGGGTTGTAGGGCATCTTCTTGTACAGCACCGTGTTGTTGACCAGCGGCCCGGTGATCGAGGCGCCGATGGTGTAGCCGTCTGCGGCGGCCTTGGCCACGGCATCGGTGCCGGTATTGCCGCCGGCACCGGGACGGTTGTCGATGACCACCGGCTGCTTCAAGCCTGTGGAGGCTTTTTCGCCAACGATACGCGCGAATACATCCGGCGTCGAGCCGGCTGCAAAGGGCACGACCAGGCGAATCGCCCGGTTCGGGTAGTCCTGCGCGCCCGCTGCGAACGGATGAAGCGCAGAGAGCAGGGCGATGGCGCCAAGCAGTGTTTTCAAGGGGTGTCTCCGGTCAGGGTTCAATGGCTTCGGTTTGCGCAAAATAGGAATGCTCGTTGGCGATGAAGGCAGCGACCAGCGCGCGATAGGCCGCTTCGGTCACATCGGGCAAGGCGTTGAAGCCGCGATTATGCTTGTCCGCCAGCGCGCGCACCTTGGCAAACACTTCCGCCTGGCGCGCCGGGGCGCTGACCTGAAACGCATCGCGCTTGAATCGCGCGGCATCTTTCACATACATCGCCCGTTCGGCGATCAGCGCGACGATCTGGTTATCGATGCGGTCGATGTTGGCACGTACTTCCGCGAGTGTTGCCGTCAGGGGTTGATAGCCGGGGTCGGTGAAACGACGCACGGGCGCGATACTGGTTGCGGGTTCGGTGTTCATGGTGTGGTCCTGACCAAGAGGGCTGTCGGCAGCGACGAATCGGGTTGGCACACATTTCGGCAACGACAAGCCGATTGCGATGCGCGCGATTGGCTGCGCCGCATCATTTTGGCAAAGCGGCCTTGATTGCCGCGTAGTCTACCGGCAGAAGCGGCACGTTGCGCGCCGCATCGGGCAAGGCCTTGATCGCCGCGTCAATCGCGCTGAATCGCTCTTCGCTGCCCGGATGGGTCGAGAGAAATCCCAGATCAACTTTCTCCTGCGCGGCCATCTTGCGAAAGAATGCGGCCATGCCCTGTGGCGCAAGACCCGCTCCCACCAAGGCTTTCAGGCCATCTCTATCAGCTTCGAGCTCGTGGTCGCGTGAAAACTTGAGACCCACCAGATCACCGCCGAGTGACGCCAGGCCGCCAAGGTCACCCAGCACCAGGCCCACAGTGGCTGCGACGCCGAGCGATTTGGCCATGGCTTTGAGGCTGTGGCGTTTCTCCACATGCATGACTTCATGGGCAAGCACGCCCGCCATTTCTTCGGCACTGCCGGCCATTTGCAACAGACCTGAATGCATCACCACAAAGCCGCCCGGCATGGCGTAGGCGTTGACCACCTTGTCGTCGGCGACGTAAAACTCGTACTTGTAAGGGGAACCCTTGGTCAGTTTTGCACCGATCTCGCGCACCATGTCCAGTGGTTTGCCGTCGACCAGTTTGAGCTTCGCTTTCTGCTGCGCAAACACCAACTCGCCAAGCTTGCGTTCCTGCCCGGGCGGAATGTGCGATACCGCCCATGCGGCCACGCGGTCGTGCTGCCAGATCACGGCTACCAGTGCGAGCAGGGGCAGCACAAAGGTGATCCACACCAGTGCATGGATCCAGGCGCGCGTTGCGCCATCGGTGCGCGCGCGCTTGACAGCGGGCACGCCCTTGGCGGTTTTAGCGAGCGCGGCAATGGCGCTGATCGCCGCCTTGTCGGTCACCCCGATGGTGTAACGACCGGCGCGACCGCTCCAGGCGAGGCTCAGCTGCGAGCCGTCCCAGCCGCCGCGCGTGAGCGTGATGTCGCTCCACGGCGGTGCACCGTCAAAATCATCCGCCGTGATCAGGCGCAGGCCGTAATCCGAAATGTCGAACTCGGTCTTGCTGCCGGCGCCCGCGAAGCCGGGACCAAAGACCTGGCCGCTGAGGCGCTGCATCAGGCCGCAGCGTCAGCGCAGCCGAAATCGCGACGCATCAGCGTCGATGCCTCAATCATCATCGCCGCCAAAGATGCCGCCAGCGGCAGCGCCACCCAACAGGCTGCCACCCGAGCCGCGCGGGGCAGCAGCAAAGATGCGTGACGCGAGCCGCGAGAACGGCAGCGACTGCAGGATGACCGTGCCCGGCCCGGTGAGGGTGGCGAAGAACAGGCCCTCGCCGCCGAACAGCGCGGTCTTGATGCCCGGCACCATCTGAATGTCGTAATCAACTGAAGGCTGCAGACCGACCAGGCAACCGGTATCGACGCGCAGGACTTCGCCGGCAGCCAGATCGCGTTTGTGCATGGTGCCGCCCGCGTGGACGAAGGCCAGGCCGTCCCCTTCGAGTTTTTGCATGATGAAGCCTTCGCCGCCGAAAAACCCCGCGCCGAGCTTTTTCTGAAACGCGATGCCGAGCGCGACGCCCTTGGCGGCACACAGGAAGGCATCTTTCTGGCAGATGAAGGTGCCGCCGATCTTGGCCAGGTCAATCGGGACAATTTTTCCTGGGTAGGGCGCGCCGAATGCCACTTTGCGCTTGACCGAACCCTTGTTGGTGTACACCGTCGTGAACAGGGACTCGCCCGTGAGCAAGCGCTTGCCGGCGCCGAGCACCTTGCTGAAAAATCCCGACTGCTGGGCCGAGCCATCGCCAAAGATGGTCTCCATCGTGATGTCGGGCTCCATGTAAAACATGCTGCCTGCTTCCCCTACAGCGGCCTCGTTGGGGTCGAGATCGACTTCGACAAACTGCATCTCCGCGCCGTAGACCTTGTAATCGATTACGTCCATTGCCATACGATTTCTCCAGAATAAAACAGCGGTTTTGAGAGCGGGTGAAAGCTATAATCGCGGCGATTTTACCTGTCCCTCTGCTGCGCGACTCGGGGTCGCGCAAGTTCCGTTTCATCCGCTTGTCATGAAGCGCGGAGCCGCCTGGATCATGACGCGAAAGCAATCGACGTGAACGTTTTTTACGAAGAAGACGGCGGCTTCAAAGTCGGCCATGTGATGGCTGAAAACGATGCGTCCTATCAGGTCGAAGCTGCACACGGCAAGCGTTCCAAGATCAAGGCCGCCAACGTGTTGCTCAAGTTCGAGCGGCCCGTACTGACTGAGTTTCTGCCATTGGCCGAAGCAGAGGCGGGCGGACTGGATCTTGATTTTCTCTGGGAAGTCGCGCCCGAGGATGAGTTCGGCGCCGACGGCATGGCCACCGAATACTACGGCCGCGCACCGACACCGCTCGAATCAGCCGCACTGATCATGCGCCTGCACGGCGCGCCGAT
>JANLTL010000670.1:0-1952 GCA_031362905.1 Burkholderiales bacterium
ACGCGCGCAAGAAGTAGCGAGCAAGTGACATCGAGCGCTGGAAGAAATTCATCAACACCGCGAAGATCAGGGTAGATTGAGTTGCGGCACCGGCCTCAGAGGCGCTGCCATCAAGGCGCTCAGGCCAATAGGTTCGGTAGAAGCGCTTCCACCAACGCGTTCAGGCAGGCAGCGCTTCCCAAATAGGAATGCCGAATCGCAAACACGCCGTCTTCAGCCCGCCGTCGAGCGTCGCGATCATGGCGCGATTGCGCACAGCGATATCAAAGTACAACGCATCCCAGCTTTGCAGGTGGTAGTGCTGGGCCAGGGCGGCGATGTCACTTGCTTTGCGTGGTGTGGCATGCAACTCACGCGGCAGCTGGTCAATCGCCGCGACCGCCTGATCCAGGGAAACCAGAAGCGGTGAAGGTTTGGAGCGCGCGGCCTTGAGCAAACGATAGGTGATCTCGGCAGCCCAAAAATCTGGCACAAGTGCGGCGATTTTTTCGTGCTCTTGTGCTTCCAGCACCCTGCGGGCGAGCAGCACATTCTGGGCCGAATCCGGCAGGAACCAGGCCAGCGCAACACTCGCGTCAACGACGACGCGCTGCGCAGTCATCGCTCGTCGCGATCCCGCCGCAGTAATTCCACCACACCCGCCTCACCACGCCTAAGCGTCCGCGGCATCGGCAGGGCGCTGGGCTTGAGCGACTGCGTACTGCGCGCTGGTGTGTAAGACGTGATGGGCGCAATTTCTTCAATCACCGCATCACGCCGCGTGACGCGAATCCCATGTCCCTTGCGCACGGCACGCAGCGCGGCCAGCGGGTTGCGGCGCAGTTCAGTAAGGGAGATGGTTTTCATGGTGCTGCATCCGTAGATTGTGTGTGGAGGGATGGCGCAAATGTATCAGGTTTGTCGCGGACGGAGCAACGGGACAGTGACAGTCAGGCCCAAAGTAAGGCCTTCTGCGTTGGACGGGACAACAACGCGGGAATTCAATGCGGCCGCAGCCCATTTGACGGCCGACCTCTTTGATTCCCTTTGATTTCCGCTCGAACGAGCTCACGGTGTCAGGCGCGCGACGTTGCTCAATCTCGATTTTTAGAAGTGAACTCCTGCAATTTTTGCGGCAATTGCTCTATGGCACTAGTTCCGTAAATTCTGAGCCTGTCTTTCTTGGGCTTGTCTTTGTCTACCAAGACGGCAAGAATTCTGCCACTCTGATCGACAGAGTAGGCAGCAGTGTTGGCGCCGGTTGCATATTGACCACCTGTTCCGGTTCAATTTTGACCAGAGGCGGGACGCTATTCAATGAACGCCAGTCAGCAGGTAAACGATTGGGCTTGTCGGGTTAAACACCCTGGTCAAGGTAAGACCGGAACTACGCGAGTTTGCTGGTCAATTGTCGGTTGGCGCCAACAGACACGCCCATGAAGCACACGCGCATGACGCCACGATAGGCTTGACGGCCTGGGGGGCATAGTGGCATTATTGACAACTATCATGCGTAAACTGCCAACCCCCCGCCCTGCATCACGCCCGCAATCCCAAGCCACGGGTACGGGTAGCGCCGTAAGATCGACCGCCCGCACCACGCCCGTGAAGCCCGCCAACACGGTGCATATCGCTGTGCTGGCGTTTGACGGCTGCATGGCGTCATCGGTCACCGGGCCGATGGAGCTATGCGCGGTTGCCAACACCCTGCTCGACCTCACCACGCCCGGCAGCGGCGCCCGCTTCACGACCCAAGTCATCACCACTGACGGCCGGTCCGTCACCTGCGGCCAGGGCGTCACGCTCTCCAGCTCGCGCCTCAAGCGCACGCCCGACGTGGTGATCATTCCCGGCATCTGGCAGGCCAGCGCACGCGGCAGCTTCAGGGAAATCGGCACCACCCTGGCGACCGAGGCGCACTTGCTGCGCAAACTGCACGAACAGGATGTGCTGATTGCCGCCATTTGCAGCGG
>JANLTL010000598.1:0-12306 GCA_031362905.1 Burkholderiales bacterium
CAACCTGATGATCGGCCTGTTGCATCCGCCGATGGGGCTGGTGCTATTCGTCCTGGCGCGCGTCGCCAAGCTGTCGGTCGAGCGCACCACCATGGCGATCTTGCCGTGGCTGGTGCCGCTGCTCGGCAGCCTGGCGATCATCACTTACATGCCAAGCCTGGTGCTCTGGCTGCCCAGACTCGCTAAGTGAACTCGACGTCGGCGGTGCACGTTAAGATCGGGCCAGACGCATTACACGCATTACGCGTATCACCAAAGGGAGCCCCGCATGGCTGACATCCGTATCCTCAACCCCGATGTCCTGGGTAAACCGCTAGGGCAATACTCGCAGATCACGCGCGTCAAGGCCAACGAGTTCCTATTTATCGCCGGCCAACTCTCGGCAAACCAGGCCGGCGAGATCATCGGGGTGGATGATTTCGATGCGCAATGCGTGCAGGTGTTTGCCAATCTTGAAGCTGGGCTCAAGTCTCAGGGCGCAGGCTGGAGCAACATCGTGCAGTTCACCACTTACCTGGTGCATTCGCAGGACATCCCCAAGTTCATGACCTACCGCCTGCGCGAATTTCCGCGCATGTTTCCCAACGGTGCTTATCCACCCAACACGCTCTTGATGGTGGATCGTTTGGTGAAGGAGCCGTTTTTGGTGGAAGTCCAAGTGATAGCTGCGGTGTAGCCGGCGCTAGCCCACACCCTCAACGTCACAAGACGCATACACACGGTAATTGAACTGAATCGTCCATGTCCGCCAAGTTGCAAGGTCTGGTTCCCGCGCTCTCAGCCGGCCTGATTGCCGGCATTCGCACCATTCTCGGTGCGGCTGCGATGGTGGCCCTGATCATGCCGGGCTCGCTGGCCGATGGCTTCGCGCCGGTGCTCGAAGTGTTGTTGATCGGCAGTGTCATTCTGGCGGCTGGCGTCGCGGCGCTCAGCACCTATCCCGGTTCGGTCGCGCAAGTGCAGGACGGCCCCGCCGTGATCCTGGGCGTGATGGCGACCACGCTGGCAGCAGCGATGCAGGGCACGGCCCAGCCGGCAACGGTCATTCTGCTGATCCTGGCCTGTGCCAATGTTGCAGCGATGGCCGCCGGTCTGGTGTTTTATGGCCTCGGCAAATTCCATCTGGGCGCACTGGTGCGCTTCATTCCCTATCCGGTCATCGGCGGATTTGTCGCTGGCTCAGGGCTGTTGATCCTGATGGGCGCCATGCGCGTGATCGTGGGCGGAGACCTGAACTTCGAGACCATGGATGGCATGCTGGAGCCGTTGCGCCTGGCGCGCTGGCTTGCCGGTCTCGCGTTTGGCGTGGCCCTTTTGCTGGTTTTGCGCCGCTTCAGCCACCCGCTGCTGGTGCCGGGCATGCTGTTCGCAGCGGTACTGGCGTATCACCTTGCCTTGATTGCAGGAGGTGTCACCAGTGCGGACGCGCAAGCCGCGGGCTTGCTGCTCGGCCCGTTTCCGGACAGCACCGGTTTGTCCTTGCCGCCCTGGACGCGCCTGTCCCCCGAAGGTTGGGTGCAATTGACGGCCCAGATTCCGACCATTTCGGCCATCATTCTGGTAAGCGTGGTCGCGCTCCTCCTAAACGCCAGCGGACTGGAACTGGCGACCCGTAGCGACCTCGACATCAATCGCGAATTGCGGGCCGCCGGCATTGCCAACGTGGTGTCAGGCGCACTGGGTGGTGCGGTCGGATTTCATGGTCTGTCGGCGTCCCTGCTCGGCGCGCGCATGGGCACCAACAGCCGGCTGATCGGCATCAGCGCCGGGCTCATCTGCGCTGTCGTCCTGTTTGCCGGCTCGTCCCTGTTGGGCTACATGCCCAAGGCGATTCTCGGCGGCCTGCTCTTTACCATGGGTGCGGGCCTGCTGGTCGAGTGGCTCTACGATGGCCGGGCCAAACTGCCGCGCCAGGACTACGCGATCTTGTGTGTCATCGTCGCTGTGATCGGCTCGGTCGGCATTCTCGCCGGCGTGGTCGTTGGCATCGGCATCGCGATGGCGATTTTTGTACTCTCCTACAGCCGCGTGCGCGTGATCCGGCAGGAACTGACCGGTGCCGAGTACCGCAGCAACGTCGATCGCAGCCCCGCAGCACGCGCCGCGCTGGTTGCGCAAGGCAATTCGATTCGCATCATCATGCTTGAGGGCTTCATCTTTTTTGGCACGGCATACTCAGTCCTCACGCAAGTACAGGAGCGTCTGAGCAACCCCGCCTCCAAACTACGCTATCTGGTGATTGATTTTCGTGACGTCCCCGCCAGTGATTCTTCGGCCATGTCGGCGTTCTCCAAGATTCAGGCCCACTGCGAGCGCCTGCAGTGCACGCTGCTGTTCACCCGTGTAAATCAGACCATCGAGGCGCAGCTTCGCCAGGCTGGCGTCACGTCCAACACCCAGCAGGTACTGTTCTTCGACGATCTCGATTCTGCGCTGGAATTTTGTGAAGACGGCGTGCTTGCGAATGACGAAAATTCCCGCGTCCACAACGCCCATTCCATTTGGGACCGCATCGGTCGTGCCTTGCCCGCAGGCACCTCGATGACAGACTTCATGACGTATCTGGTGCCGCGTACCTACGAGCCTGGGGAACTCCTGCTCACCCAGGGTGCGCCGCCCACCGAAATCATTTTTATCGAGTCCGGTCGCGTCACGGTGCGCTTGTCGTTTCCTGACGGCCGCTCGATTCGCCTGCTTTCGATGACAGTGGGCACCATGATGGGCGAGATCGGCGTATACCTCAAGCAGCCACGTACCGCCTCGGCGATTGCCGACCTGCAGACCCAGGCCTTCATCCTGACCACCGACAAGTTGCGCGAAATGGAGACTCGGCACCCGCCCCTGGCCAATGCGCTGCACTTCACCATGGTCGGGCTGGTGTCAGAGCGGCTCACCAACAATACCGGCTTGATCCAACGGCTGTTGAACTAGCGCGCTGATCGCGAAAGTTGTAGTAGCAATTCGCGCAATCGGAGCGCGCCCGCTCGTCGCACGAGCGCTTGATCTTCGCATACAGCAGCGTCGCCCCAAATTCGACTTCCACATGCAGACCCCAGTCCCTCCCGCACACCGCGCCTCCGCGCCACCCATCTCGTGGCGTAGCCTGCTCACGCGCGCCGGCGCCTGGCTTTCCGGCGCCCACAGCGGCATGCTGCCAGCGCGGGTTCAGCGCGATCTTGAATTCCAGCAACAGCAGAACGAAATCCTGGTCGGCTGGGTACAGGCCGCACTGACTCTTACTTTCGCCCTGCTCTACGCGTTCTCGCGCAAGACCTTTGTTGCCGATATGACGTTTCAGCCGGTGCCATGGGCCCTGGGCATCTATGCGCTGTTCACCGCGCTGCGGCTGGTTCTCGCCTATCGTGGGCGGCTCGGTCTGGCGCTGCGCATGTGCTCAGTGATGGTCGACATGACCGTGCTGATGGTGACGATCTGGAGTTTTCACCTCCAGTACGGACAACCGCCCGCGTTCTATCTGAAAGCCCCGACCTTGTTCTACGTATTCATCTTCATCGCGTTGCGGGTGCTCAGCCTGGTACCCGGCCACGTCCTGCTCGCCGGGCTCACCGCGGCCATCGGCTGGCTGATCATGCTCACCTTAGCGATCGATGCGCCCGGCGGTTTCGACCTCCTCACCCACGACTATGTCGCCTACATGACCACGATGGCGATCCTGATTGGGGGCGAGGTCGACAAGATCATCGCCATCCTGCTCGTATCAGTCCTGCTCGCCGTGGCGACGGCACGCACCCGTGCGCTTCTCGCCCGCGCAGTCACCGAGCAGGCGGCAGCGACGCAACTATCGCGCTTCTTTTCGCCGGAGATTGCCGACACCATCATCAGCAGCAACGAAGGTTTGCAGCCCGGCGAAGGCCGGCAGACCGAGGCCGCCGCGATGTTCATCGACATGCGTGGTTTTACCAAGCTCGCGATGGACCTCTCGCCACCAGACCTGATTGCACTGCTGCGTGAGTACCAGGGTGTCGCAGTGCCGGTGATCCGGCGCCATGGTGGCAGCATCACCACCTATCTGGGCGACGGCATCATGGTGACCTTTGGCGCCACCCGTACCACTGCCACCTACGCGGCCGACGCGCTTCGTGCGGCCGAACACTTGCTCGACGATCTCGATGCTTGGGCCATCGAGCGGCGCACAAAGAATCAGCCCGCACCGGGCGTCGGCATCGGCGTCGCGGTCGGAACGGTGACGTGCGGCACCATCGGCGAAGAGGGTCGACTCGAGTACGCAGTGATCGGCGACCCGGTCAATCGCGCTGCCAAGCTGCAAAACCACACCAAGGCGGAAGCAGTGCGCGCGCTGTGCACCTGCACCATGCTCGACATCGCCATCAAACAGGGCTACGACGACCGCCGCGCAAGCGAAATTCGCAAGGCGTGCACGGTGGCTGGCATCGCCGTACCCGAAGACCTGGTGGTGATCGCATGATGTTGGTTTGCGGTATGGGTTGAGATGCGTGCGTGTGCTGCGCCGGAAGGTCGGAGTCGAGCATCCAGGATCATCAAATCACCGTAGATTGCGCACTGCCACCAATACAATACAGTTTTTTTGAGGAGCCATTCCATGCAATTTCTTCGTCTTGCCACCCGCCTGTTGGTCGCTGCCGCAGTGTCCAGTCCCCTGACGCTTACGGCCCAAACGTCAATGGAAGCCCTGCTCGATGGCGCCATCGCAGGGGCACATCGCAACAGCGTCAACAAGGCGCGCGACGTGCATCGGCACCCCAAGGAAACCCTGCTGGCCATGGGTCTCAAGCCAGGCATGACGGTGGTTGAAATCTGGCCCGATTCAGGGTGGTTTTCCGAAGTCCTCGCTCCCGCATTGCGCGACAACGGCCGCTACGTAGCGGCCCACTATCCGCTTGAGCACTCCTCGACCAACCGCAGTCAGCGCGTGTCGCGCGTGGCCTTTGAAGCCATGCTCAAAGCCAACCCTGCCGTCTATGGCAAGGTGGAGATGAGCGATCTTGCGACGCCGGACCAGCTCGCGATGATTGCTCCGGGCACCGCCGACCTGGTGCTGTCGTTTCGCAGCGCGCACGTATGGGCGTACCGGGGCACTGACGACCTCATGTTCAAGGCGGCGTTTGACGCGCTCAAGCCCGGCGGCTTTCTTGGCGTTGAAGACCATCGTGCAATTGAAGGCACGACCAAGCAGAAGCAGGTCAACAGCGGCTACATGACCGAGAGCTATGTGATTGCCGCTGCCCAAAAGGCTGGTTTCAAACTTGATGCCAAATCGGAGGTCAATGCCAATCCACGTGACACCAAGGACTACGGCAAGGGCGTCTGGGCCCTGCCGCCGTCACTCTCGAATGGTGAGACAGATCGCGCCAAATACCTGGCGATCGGCGAGTCCGACCGCATGACGCTGCGCTTCATCAAACCCTGATACCCCGGTTTCGGGCTGCTCGTTACTACTGACGGTCGCTGCGTAGCAGGGTCGGGCGGCCCCAGATTCGGCAGTATCATGCGCATTCCACAAACTCTTGGGTCCCGCGAGCACTGAGTGCGGTACTCGTCACGGAGATCAGCCATGGATCAGCAAACCCCCGTCACTACTGGTAATTCTTCCTCAGTGGAGTCTGCTCCCGAGTCCTTAGAGGCATCGCACATGGAGTCTCCTGCGCGTCGCCGCCTGCTGCTTGGGGGTTCGGCAGTGAGTTTCGCCAGCCTGGCGCCAGCGGCGGCCGCACAACAGGGTAGCAGCGATGTCAGCTCCGCCGATGCTGGGGGGGTCAGCACGACAAAAGGCAAGTCGGTGACCGTGATGTTCGATGCCAAGCTCTGCATTCACGCGCGCTATTGCGTACTGGGCGCGCCGACAGTGTTCCTGGCCAATGTCAAAGGGCCGTGGATCAAGCCCGATGGTGACACCGTCGAAAACCTTTTGCATACCATCCGGCAATGCCCGTCAGGGGCACTGACCTATCGCCGCCATGACGGCGGGCCGGAGGAAAAAGCGCCCCTGGTCAATCTGGTGCGCATCCGTGAAAATGGTCCATTGACGGTTCACGCCGACATGGACCTGAAAGGGAAGGGCAAGTTGCTCAGAGCCACCTTGTGCCGTTGCGGCGCGTCCAAAGACAAGCCCTACTGCGATGGAAGCCACAAGGCCGCAAAATTCGCTGCCAGCGGCGAGGCCGCGGCGAGTGCCGACATGAAGCCGCTGCCCAAGCGCAATGGTGCGCTCTCCATCCAGCCTTTGCCCGATGGTCCCTTGGCGGTCAGTGGCAATATGGAAGTCGTCACCGGCACCGGCGCCACCATTGCGCGCATGACGGCAGCCATTTTGTGCCGCTGTGGAGCGTCGAAGAACAAGCCGTTCTGCGATGGCTCTCACGTTGCTGCAGGATTCAAGGCGCCGGCCTGACGGCGCTGCGTGGCCGACATTCGCATCCCTACTCATGAATCTCCGGGAAAGCCGCTCGGGCAGTGCTCCCGGTTCATTGGCGTCGGGGCGTTTCAGATTCCTTCCGTTTTTCGCTCGATAGCTCTCGGTCGGCCAGGCCAGCGGGATCGTCGGGCGCGATTACTGCGCTGCGCGCGCAGGTGCGGCCAAGCTCCAGGCCGCGTTGGCCTTGCATGCGTGGGCCGCCTCAATCTGCGGAGAAGCCCGAGGCCTTGACAATGCTCGACCACTTTTCCGATTCGGTGCGCGTGCGCGCCACGAACTCGGCCGGGGTGGAACCAACCAGTTCGAGCCCAAGCTGGCGCACGCGTCCGGCGACTTCCGGTGTGGCCACGATCTTGCGTGTCAGTTCAGCGAGCGCGCTGATGGCGCTCTCGGGAGTGCCTGCCGGCACGACAAAGCCCGACCAGGCAAAAGCTTCCAGACGCGGATAGCCGGCTTCGCGTGCGGTGGGCACTGCGGGCAGCGATGCATCGCGCACGGTGCCGCTCAACAGCAGCGCATGCAATTTGCCCGATTGCACCTGGCTGCGGACCGTATCGACCGAGACAAACGCCGCCTGGATGCGTCCGCCGAGCAAATCCGGCAGCAGTGCGGGCGTTCCTTTGTAAGGCACATGCGTCATCGCCGTAGCGTGGTCAAAGTTGATTGTCTCTGACAGGAAATGGGAGATCGTGCCCGGCGCAATCGAGCCGTAGGAAACCTTGCCCTTGTTGGCCAGCGCCCATGCGACAAACTCCGCCATGGTGCGCGCCGGCACCGACGGATGGGTGGCAAGCAGCATGGGCGAGGTGGTCACTTCCGACACCAGCGCGAATTCGCGCGCCGGGTCGTATGGCAGCTTGCGGTAGATATGCGGGTTGATTGCCAGCATGCCTTGCGTGGCGAGAAGCACCGTGTAGCCGTCCGGCTTGGCGTTGATCAGCGCCTGCGCGGCGACGATGCCGCCGGCGCCAGGACGCGCCTCGACCACAAATGGCTGGCCGGTCAATTCGCGCGAACGCTCGCCCATTGTGCGCAGCATCGCATCGAGCACGTTGCCGGCCGCGAATGGCACGATGACGCGCACCGGCTGGGTGGGCCAGGCCTGGGCCGCGGCATCGCGCGGCGCCGCGCCCAGGATTGCCGCGACGACGGCGCCCCAGAAGGTGCAACGGAGTGCACGACCGAGCGCGTCACTTGGCGCGCGGCGCGGCAAGGGTGGGGATCTTGGCCTGAGCATGCGTGGTGCTTTCATATGAGAGGGCATCAAACGGGGAGCAACTGCGCAGCCTTGAGGCTGGCGGCCTCGCGTTGCTCACTGAAAATGGCAAGGTAGGCGGGGTTGAACCATGCGACGATGCCGGTCGCGTAGGCCGGTCGCACAGCCAGGCGGCGGGCCCAAGCGCTCACCTGCGGACGGCGCAGGATCATGTCATCGAGGCCGAGATGCGCCAGCCGCGCCTGATAGGGTGCGTAGGCAATGTCGGCCAGCGAAAGCTGCGTTCCGGCCAACCATTGCGCCTCTTGCAGCGCCAGCTCGAACTCCCCGAACAGCCGGTCAAAAGAGCGCAGGGCGGCGGCAAATTGCGGCGCCTCCATGCCCATTTCCACGCACGCGCGCGAACGCTCGCGCCGCGCCGGATCAACCATGTTGGAGATCCAGGCTTCGAAGTCTGCAGTGCTCCGTGCCAGGTGCTGGTAACGAAAAGCGACGTAGGTCGACACGATCCCGGTCGCGGCATGCATGCCGTCATCGAGGCGCTTCATCCACAGGCGCATGCGCGCACGCGCGGCGCTGGTCACAGGGCGCAATGGCGGCGTGGGCCAGGCATCGTCAATGTATTCGCAGATAATGTTCGACTCGATCACCACTGCGCCATCGTGCACCAGGGTAGGCACCACCTGGTTGGGGTTGAGCTCTACATACGCGGGCAGTTGCGCTTCACCGGCACGCAGGTTCAGGTGGATGCCTTGGTAGTCCACGCCTTTCTCGGCCAGCGCCATGCGCACCTTGGCGCCGCACACCGACATGTCGTTGTGATACAGGATCGGGATGGCACCACTCATGTCGCAGGCATTTTTTGCAGGGGGCTATCACGCCGCCAGGCCACCGGAAATACCTTGTCGTCGGCAGGATAGGCTCCCGCGGCGAGCTGGGGGTCACCGGTAATCGCGAACGTTGCCGGTCGCGGGTCCCATTGCACATCCTTTCCCATGTAGCGGGTGGAGATCGCGGCGCGGCGCTTCTTGAGCGAGAAATTGCCATCCGAGCCATGCACTGCCAGCGGATGATGCACCAGGCAATCGCCGGCCCGCATCTCCCAGCGCAGGAAGCGCAGTGTCGGGTCGTCGCGGCGCAGAGAAAAGTCCGGACACGGCTCCAGCGCCGACCGAAAGTGCGCATCCTTGTCGGGGATGGCAGCAGCGTAGAACTTGCCCCACTTGTGCGACCCGGCGATGTATTCAAGCTGGCTGTTCTCGGGGCCGACGTCGGTCAGGGCCACCCACACCGAAGCAATGTCATTTCCGCGCATCGGCCAGAAGGGCAGATCATGGTGCCAGTCAGTGCGCTCGGCGGTGTTGGGTTCCTTGACGAACACCTGGTCGTAGAAGAGCCTTACCTGATCGGCACCAAGCAGATTGGCGGCGATCTGCGCGCACGGCGAGTGCAGCACCCAATCGCGAAAATCCTGATTCCACGCCCATACGAAAGTATTGATGTGATACCGGCCGCTTTTGCCGCCCAGCGCGCGCGTTACTTCGCGCCGGCGCGCCAGTGCGTGCTCCGCGTCCATGGCAGTATCCACCGCCTTGAGCATGCGGTCGATCCATTCGACATCAACCATGTTGCGCAAACAGACTACGCCGTCGCGTTCGTAGGCGATGCGGTCGGCTTCGGTAATCGGTGTCAGCGGGGCAGAATTCATGGCAATCCTTTTTCGTGCTCGCAGAGTGCAGCGATCGGGCGCACAGCGCAGCACCGACTGCAGGAATATCAAATATTATTGCATTATGAGAATTTTGAGCATATATTTGCATGAGAGTCGCGAATTGCAGCGGCCGGTTCTCGTTGCGCACCGTTGCGCCCAAGGCATCTTCCCTTCCGAATATGGAGACTTCCCGATGAAATTCGCGATTCGTTTGGCTGCACTGCTGATTGGCGTAGGGCTTGCCGCGGCTGCGCAGGCGCAAGCCCAGAAATTCAAATTTTCAGTGTTTACCCCGGACAAGGAGCAAACCTTCATCTCGACCATGAAGCCGTTTGCCGACGCTGTCAACAAGGAGTCCGGGGGCGCCTGCGAGATCGAGTTGTTTCCAAACGGCGCACTCGGGCGCAGCCCGGTGCAACAGGCGCAAATGGTGCTCGATGGGGTTGCCGACATCGCCTGGATCATCGCCTCTTACACACCCGGGCGCTTTCACGAAAACGAGGTGCTTGAACTGCCCGGCCTGTTCCGTGATCTGACCGAAGGCACCCATGTCTTTACGCGCCTGGTTGCTTCGGGCCAGCTGAAGGGTTATGACGACTTTTTCCCGATAGGCCTGTTCGCCACCGCGCCCTACAGCATCCATGCGCGCTTCCCGATCAGCTCCTACGCCGACCTCAAAGGCAAGAAAATCCGCACCGCCGGTGCGATTGAGGGTGCCGCCATCCGCGCCTTGGGCGCGGTACCGATTGGCATGCCGGTGACGGAGATCGCCGAGGCGGTAGGGCGCGGCACCATTGACGGCAGCAGTTCGCACCCCTCACCACTGTTTGATTTCGGCATCGATCGGGTTACCAACAGCCACTATTTCACCCGTCTCGGGATTGTGCCGCTCGCGATCCTGATGAACCGCAAGAAATTCGACGCCGCACCCAAAGCCTGCCAGGACGCGATTCGCAAGTACAGCGGCAACTGGACGGCAGCACGCTTCATCGAAGGCATCGGCACCTACAACGATTCCCTGGTCAAGAAACTGCAAGCCGACGGCAAGCGCAAAGTGGTGTTTCCGAATCAAGCCGAGATCGATGCCATGGGCAAATTGATGAAGCCAGTGGTGGACGAATGGCTGGCCAAAACGCCTCGCAATCAGGAGCTCTACAAGCTCGTTGAAGCCGAACTGGTCAAGGTGCGGGCCGGTAAGTGAATCGGATGATCCAGACGCTGGAGCGCATCGGCCTATCGGTCACTCGCTCGCTCTCGGCGTTTGGCTTGTTTGCCCTGCTGTTTCTGGCCGCCATGACCCTGGCGGACGGGCTGGCCCGCTGGCTCCTGAATGCGCCGATCGAAGGGGTGCGCGATGCCGGTTCGCTGGTGATCGCGGTCGCGGTGGCCTGCCTCTTGCCAGTCGGGCTGGCAGAACGCAGCCACATCACGATCCGCGTGGCCGAGCCGCTTCTCGGAGCGACCGCGTCAAAGTGGCTGGATGCCGCGGCGGCCGTGCTGGTGGCAGTGTTGATGGGGGCCATCTGCTGGCAGTTTTTCCTGTACGCCGGCAAAGTGGCGCACGCGCATGAAACCACCTGGATTCTCAAGTGGCCGCGCGCCCCGTTCTGGTACGGCGTGGCGATGATTCTGGTGGTCGGCGTTGCGGTGCAGGTTGTCGTGGCGCTATCGCTGGTCCATCGCCTGGCTGCCGGCAAAGGCGGCACATGACTCCATTGGCAGTCGGCGCGCTGGGCATGCTCGCCCTGTGTACGCTGATTTTTTTGCAGGTGCCGATCGCCTTTGCCATGATCGCCGTTGGGGTAGTCGGCTTTGCCTTGCAGACCGGATGGGGCCCGGCACTGACGATCCTTGCCAATGATCCGTCAGCGCTGCTTTCCAATGTCGATCTGGCCACGGTGCCGCTGTTCCTCATCATGGGTGCCTTTGCCACGGCCGCCGGCTTCTCGGCCGACATCTATAACGCTGCGGCGGCGTTTCTCGGGCACCGGCGGGGCGGCCTGGGTTACGCAACGGTCGGCGGGTGTGCCATCTTCGGTTCGGTGTGCGGCTCGTCGACCGCCACGGCGGCCACGTTCGCCAAGGCGGCCCTGCCTGAAATGCTCAGACGCGGCTACTCGCCTGCGTTCGCCACCGGCACCATCGCTGCGGGCGGCACGCTCAAGTCGCTGATTCCGCCATCGATCGTGATGATCCTGTACTGCATTGTGTCGCGTACCTTCATCTTCGACCTGTTTCTGGCGGCGCTGATCCCCGCGATCCTGATCATCGTGCTCAACATGCTGGCCATCTACGTCGCGGTGCGGCGCAATCCGGCCATGGCCCCGGTCGGTGCCCGCATCGGGTGGGAAGAGCGCCGCGCCGCGCTCAAGCGCGCTTTGCCGGTGATTGTGCTGATGACGGCGGTGTTTGCCGGCCTCTACAGCGGCGTCTTTACCGTCAATGAAGCCGCGTCGGTGGCAGCGGTGTTGTCACTGGTGTTCGCTTTCGGGCGCGGGCGCCTCAATCGCACGGTGTTGTGGAATGGCCTGCGCGACACGGCATCGTCTACCGCGATGATCTACATGATCATCATTGGTGCCTCTGTCTTCACCTACTTCATCACCGCAGCGCGCGTGCCCGATGCGCTCATCAAGGTGATTGGCGCGCTCGATATTCCCCCGCTTGCCGTCATATTCACCATGCTGATCGCCTATCTGCTGCTCGGCGCCGTGTTCGACGAAATTGCCGCCATGCTGATCACGCTGCCGTTCGCGCTGCCGGTCATCACCAACCTGGGCTACGACCCGATCTGGTGGGGGATCATCAATGTCATCGTCATCGAACTGGGCATGATCATCCCGCCGGTGGGCGTGATCGTTTTTGTCCTGCACGAGTTGGCACCTGATATCCCGATGCGCACCATTTATCGCGGCGTCACGCCCTTCATCATCGCCGATCTCCTGCTGTTGGCCCTGATTGCCG
>JANLTL010000618.1:0-3388 GCA_031362905.1 Burkholderiales bacterium
CAGGGTTGCCAGATAGCCCGGCCCGAAGAAGGCGGCGTGCGGTGCGAGCTTCACGGGGGAGCTCGCGCACTGCCGCGCAATCTGCCACAGCGCCGTCACCCCGCCGCACTTGATGACGCTCGGCTGCACGTAGCTGGCCGATTGCGTGGACACCATGTCCGAGAGTTCGAGCACGCTGCCGGCATTCTCGCCCGCAGCGGTTGGCACACCGGTTTGTTGCCTAAGCGCCGCCAGGGCGCGAATGTCTTCCGGCGGCCAGACCGGTTCCTCGATCCAGTGCAAATCCAGTGCGGCCATCGCGCGCACTGCCTGCACGCCTTCCTCCAGATGCCAGGCGCAATTGACATCCACCATCAAGGGCATGCCGGCGCCCATCACGCCGCGTGCTGCGGCGACGGCGTCGTGCGCCTTTTCATGCAGCTTCACTGCGCCATAGCCTGCGTCAAGCGATCGTGCCACGTTGCGCCGCACCGCTTCGATGTCGCCGTAGTATTGCAGCAGCGATGAGTAAGCGCGCAGGCGCGTGCGCCGCGCGCCGCCCAGCAGTTGGTAAAGCGGCACGCCGGCCAGCTTGCCGCGGATATCCCACAGGGCGATATCCAGTCCGCTCAGGGCATGCACCACCGGGCCTGACCGGCCCATCAGGTGCAGCGCGCGTTGCAGCGACAGCATCAGCGTGTCGTCGAGGGCGTCGCGCCCAATCGCCAGCGGGGCGACGCGATGGCGAAAGATCGACGACAGCGCGTCGAGGTCGGCGCCGTAGGACTCGCCCCACCCCACCGTACCGTTGTTGAGTTCAACCCGGATCCAGCCGCTGTCCAGCGTGGTGCGCGGCTTGCCCGCGAACAGCGGGGCGGGTGCGCCGTGATTGAACGGCAGGCGCACCTGCAGGCAGGTGACGGATGTGATGTGGGTCGATGTCATGGCAGGGGGCGGCGGACGGGGTACGGAAAAGCTTCGGGCCAGCTTGCGCCCATTTCGCATTTTAAGGTCATATTATCGATAATTATTAAGTTCGGCCACGTCAATATCATGGCTCATTTCGGTTCATATAAGCAATAAATGAGAAAATAGCGCTTTACCTGTTAAGGCAATTTCCTTATATTATCGATATTCTTAAAACCATAAAGGAGACTACCATGCAGATTTCCCCCCGTTTACCGGCGTCGCAGCGCACCCGCCGTGCGGTCGTCGTTGCTGCGCTCGGCGTTGCCGCCCTGGCAGGCCTCGGCGCCGCGCCGGGCGCGCTCGCACAAGCGCGCCAGTTCTCGTTCGCCTATGACCAGCCGCGCACCAGCGCCTATGCCTTTGGCGCCGACGTGTTCGCCAAGCGCCTGTCCGAACTGAGCAAGGGCACGATGTCGATCAACCAGTATGCCGGCGCCCAGCTCGGCTCCGAAGCGCAGACCCTGCAAAAAGTGCAGACCGGTGACATCGACTTCGTGCTCGTCTCTACCGCCAATTCGTCAACCATCCAGCCCGAGTCGGGCGTGTTTTCGCTGCATTACATCTTTCGCAGCGACGCCCATGCGGTCAAGGTGCTGACCGACCCCACCGTGATCGCCGCGATGAAGGACATGTACGCGAGCAAGGTCAACCGCGCCCACATGCTGACCCTCGGCAGCCAGGGCCTGCGCAACCTGTATGGCAAGAAGGAAATCAAGAAGCTCGCCGACCTGAAAAACCTCAAGGTGCGCGTGCAGGCCACCGTGACCGAAGACACCCTGTTCCCCGCCTACGGCGCGCAGATTGTGCACATGCCGTTCGGCGAGGTCTACACCTCGTTGCAGACCGGCGTGGTCGATTTCGCGGAGAACGGCTACACCGTGTATTTCATCAACAAGCATTACGAAGTCGCGCCGGTCATGTCCGTGACCGAGCATGAAGCCAACAACTCGGTGCTGTTCGTCAGCGACAAGCTGTGGAGCAGCCTCAACGCCGAGCAGAAGCGGTGGGTGCAAACGGCGGCCGACGACCTCAACAAGGTGCAGCCGGCCAAGGCCTTCGAGATGGAGCGCGAGTCACGCGCCAAGCTCGAAAAGCTCGGCGTCAAGATCGTCGCCGGCGTCGACAAGTCCGGGTTCGAGACGGTCAGCAAGCCGATCCTGGACAAGCTGGCCAAGGATCTCGGCCCGCATGCCGTCAAAATTCTGGGGCTGGTGCGTAACGTGAAATGACGCTGCCGGGCCAGCCACGTTAAGCCACACCGGGCCGGCCCGTGAGTCCGCATGATCGGTCGCGCTGGCGTGCCGGCAGACCGTTTGCGCCGGTGAATGCCCGACGTTTATGTCTTTAACCCGTCATTTCGGAATATTTCCCCATGAGTGAACCGCTTTCCCTGGTGCTGCAAACGCAACGCCATCTCAAGTGGCGCGCCTTCGACGGTCTCGAACGTGTGCTGATGGTGCTGTGCGGCATTGCGATCAGCGGGTTCACCATCACGGTGATCTGCGACATCGTCACGCGCACCATCGGCGCGCCGTGGCTGTGGCTGCAGGAGGTCACGATGACGTTCTTCATTTACGGCGTGTTCATCGGCACGGCAGCGGCGGTGCGCCGCAACGACCACCTGTATCTGGCGGTGCTGGCCGAGTCGCTTTCGGGCAACAAACGGCTGTTGTTCGAGACCTTCAACCGTGTCGTGGTGCTGGTGGTGGCGCTGTGCCTGGTCTATTTCGGCTACCTCAATTTCCTTGACGGCTTTCGCAGCCTGCGCATGCCATCGATGACGCCGCTCGCCAGTCTGTATGCGGCGGTGCCGCTGTGTGGTGTGCTGGTGGTGCTGTTCACCATCGAACAACTGGTCAACGGCTGGAAGCACGGCTTTGCCGAACCGGCGGGCGCCCAAGCGCTCGATGAAATGATCGCCGCCCATCCTGGCGCTGGTGCCGGGGCGGGGGGTGCGCCATGACGACCAATGGCATCCTCATCTTCACGATGGCGTTCCTGTTTCTGTTCCTCGGTTACATGGGGGTGCCGGTGGCGTTTGCGATCATTGCCGGCGTGCTGGTCGTGACCGCCTTCACGCCGGTCAGTCTGCCCTCAATGATGGCGCAGTTGTTCAACGGCATCGATGTCGAAGCGTTGCTGGCGGTGCCGTTCTTCCTGCTGGTGGGCGAACTGATGACGGCGGCCAACGTCACCGCGCGCATGATCACGCTGTCCCAGGCTCTGATCGGCCACGTGCGCGGCGGGCTGGCCCAGGTGGTCACGATATTCAGCATGTTTTTTGCCGGCATCTCAGGTTCGTCCGCCGCCGACGTTGCCGTGCTGTCGCGCACCCTCGGACCCGACATGAAACGCGAGGGCTACGAGCCGGCCTTCATCGCCGCGCTGATCGCCTCGGCCTCGACCATGGCCAACCTGATTCCGCCGAGCATCATGGCGA
>JANLTL010000628.1:0-3006 GCA_031362905.1 Burkholderiales bacterium
CGCCCCTACGACCCGAGCGAAGGCGATGCTGGGCATCGATCTCGGGACCAGGGAAGTCAAGGCCGGCCTCGTCACGCTCGACGGGGAGCTGCTGGGCCTGGCGCGGGCCGGCTACGGGCTCGACGTCGGCCGCCACCCGGGCTGGGCCGAGCAGGACCCGGGCGCCTGGTGGTCCGCCCACGGGTCCGTGACTTGATTGAAGCCGAATGCCGCCGGGAGAGGCTGCGCCAACCCGTCGAGGCGGCGGCGCGGCTCGCAATGATCGTCGAAGGCGCGATCATTACCGCCCAACTGGGCGAGCCAAAAACAGCCGCCTCCCGCGCGCAGGCGGTTGCCCGCGCGACCCTGATTGATTTCACTGCCTTACCCAAAAAGGAACCTGCATGACACAAACACGCCCACCCCTGCCGCCCTTCACGCTGGAAACCGCCAAACAGAAAATTCAAGCCGCCGAAGATGCCTGGAATTCACGCGACCCGGCGCGCGTAGCGCTGGCCTATACCGTCGACACTGAGTGGCGCAACCGCAACGAGTTCCTGAAGGGCCGCGATGCGGTGCGCGAGTTCCTGTCACGCAAATGGCAGCGCGAACTTGACTACCGGCTCAAGAAAGAATTGTGGTGCTTCGCAGATAACCGCATCGCCGTGCGCTTCGAATACGAATGGCGCGACGACTCGGGCCAGTGGTTCCGCTCCTACGGAAACGAAAACTGGGAGTTCGCTCCAAACGGCCTGATGGCCAAGCGCTACGCCAGTATCAATGACTTGCGCATCACAGAAGTCGAACGCACGCAGCGTTGGGAGCGCCAGACCTAGCGGCCCGAAACCCTTGGTGGGTGCCGATATACGGCAGATGATTCCCTGCGACCCGCTTGCACCAACGATTCCGGGTCTATCGCCCGATTCGAAATCGGCTTCCCCTTTCCCTGATTCCACAGCACAATGCGGCCTTTCGCCCGAATGTGCTGTGGACCATGAGAAGCAAGCTGTTCGTACCGGGCACCCGCCCCGAGCTATTCGCCAAGGCCCTTGCCAGCGCGGCCGATGCGCTGTCGTTTGACCTGGAAGACTCGGTCACGCCGGAACGCAAGGACGAAGCACGCGCATTGCTAGCGCAATGGATCAAGTCGGGCGCGCTGATCGGCTGCACGAAAACCATCATCGTGCGCGTCAACAGCATGGACACACCGTATTTCGCGGCTGACATCGCCGCACTGGCGCTGCCCGGCGTACACCTGATCAATCTGCCCAAACCCGCCAGCCCCGATGCGGTCAGAGCCGCGGCGAGCGCGTTGGAGCAAGCTGAACGCGCAAATGGCAAGACCGCGGGAGTGAGCGCGGGTACGGTCGCGGCCACGCCTGCATCGATCAAACTGCTGCTCAACATCGAGTCGCCCGCCGCCCTGCGCACGGCACACTCCCTCGCGAGCGCTCACCCTTGTGTCGCTGGCCTGCAGCTCGGTCTTGGCGATTTGTTCGAGCCGCTCGGCATCGACCGGCGCGAAGCCACCGCCATCGAGAACGCGATGTTCAGCGTGCGCATGGCAGCAGGCGAAGCCGGTGTGTTCGCCTACGACGCCGCGTTTGCCGACATCAAGGATGCGGACGGTTTTCGCGCAGAAGCACAGCTTGCCAAGCGGCTTGGCTTTCTTGGCAAGAGCTGCATTCACCCCTCGCAGATCGCGCTTGCCAACGCCGTGTTTCGCCCGAGCGACGACGAGATCGCGCACTCCCTGCGAGTGCTCGATGCGGCCCAGGTTGCGGGTGCAAGTGGCACCGGTGCCTACGTGGTCGATGGCCGCATGATCGACCCGCCCTTCTTTGTGCGCGCCCAGCAGATTGTGGCGAGTGCGCGGCAAATGGGATTGATCACGTGATGCGTGGCGCCTGGTTGCTGCGCACTGCCCTGGTGCTGTCGTGCGCATTTGCACTGGCAGCCACGCTTGCGAGTGCGGGTGCCTTCGCACAGACTGCCTATCCCACGCGGCCCATCAGCCTCGTCGTGCCCTACCCGCCCGGCGGCTCCAACGATGTGTTCGCGCGCCGCCTCGTCAAAGGCCTGGGCGAGGTGCTCGGCCAAACCGTCGTGATCGAGAACAAGCCCGGCGCCGCCGGCAACATCGGCACCGCCTTCGTCGCCAAGGCCGCACCCGACGGCTACACGCTCGCCGCCATTTCATCGAGCATGACATCGAACGCTGCAGTGCAGGCCAACCTGCCCTTCGATCCGGTCAAGAGCTTTGCGCCGGTTGCGCAGATTGCCAAGGGGCCATTCATCGTCGCGGTGAATCAGGAATTCCCCGCACGCACGCCGGCTGAATTTCTCGCTGTGATCAAACGCCATCCGGGCAAATTCAACTACGCGTCATCCGGCACCGGCAGCAGCAATCAGTTCGCCACCGAAGCGTTCAAGTTACTGACCGGCACCTTCATCGTGCACGTTCCCTATCGCGGCATGGGGCCGGCGGTCACCGATCTGGCGGGCAACCAAATTCAGATGCTGTTCGCCAGCGGCCCCTCATTGCTGCCGCAAATCCGCAGCGGCAAGCTGCGCGCGATCGGTATCACCAGCCTCGCGAAAAGCCCGGTTGCGCCGGAGCTCACGCCCATGTCGACGGTAGCACCGGGTTACCAGTTCGAGTTGTGGTGGGGCGTGCTGGCGCCGTCGGGCACGCCCGTAGAGATCGTCGCCAGGCTCAATGCCGCGATCAACCAGGTCACCGGCTCGCCAGAGATGAAGCAGTTCTTTCTCAACGAAGGCGCCGAAGCCACGCCGATGAC
The DNA here is from genome assembly GCA_031362905.1 of Burkholderiales bacterium. Taxonomy (GTDB): domain Bacteria; phylum Pseudomonadota; class Gammaproteobacteria; order Burkholderiales; family JAEUOS01; genus CANJDH01. The sequence continues at coordinate 2,781 of JANLTL010000628.1, forward strand.
ACCTGCCGCGTTTGCGGCGGTGATCGCCGACGACGTACCGCGCTGGCGTATGCTGGCCCGCCAACAATCGATTACTGCTGAATGACATTGTGAGTAACCTGCCTGCATTGTCAGACACGGCCTCTGCCTGTACGTCGGATGCGCCCGCTCAAGGACCTCTCGCTGGCCTGCGCGTCCTCGACCTCTCCGCCTACATCGCCGGCCCCTACGGCTGCGCGCTGCTCGC
>JANLTL010000639.1:0-3098 GCA_031362905.1 Burkholderiales bacterium
ACGCCATCTTGGCGTAGATGTGCGGGTTGATCGACACGGTGCCGCCGGAGGCCATCAGCAGCGTGTAGCCGTCAGCCGGCGATTTGGCGACCGCGTCAGCGCCGATATTGCCGCCGGCACCCGGCCGGTTCTCGATGACGACCTGCTGGCCGATGGCTTCCCCGAGCGCGGGCGCCACGGCACGCGCGATCACATCCGCCGCACCACCCGGCGGAAAGTTGACGATGATGCGCAGCGGCTTGGCTGGCCAGGCTTGCGCCAACGCTGTTTGCGTCAACACCAGAGTGGCGACCGACAATGCAGCGATCGCAATACGCCTTGGGACGTTCATGTTGCCTCCTTCAGTATGGTTCTTCTAACCGCGCTTTTCGGTGCTACGCGGATAAAACTTCACGGTGTGCGTTTTGATCGGGCGCGGCGCAATACCCGCCGTCTGCAGGGAACCATCGAGCGTGCGGCCTTCCGGGTCGGCCAGCGCCGCTTCGCGCGCGGCGCGAATGTAGGAGGTGCGCGTTTCCACAGAGTACTCGCCGCCTTCGACCAGAGTTTCCAGAATGCGCAGGAAGTTTTCCTTGCCGCGCTGATGCGTATCCGAGTAGCCCTTGATGAGGCGTGCCGTGAGCACGATCTCAAGGGCCAGTTCGTTGGTCGGCGCCTTGGCGATAGCCACCAGCCAGCGCTCGATCTGGGCCTGTTCGAGGGCAAAGCGTGACGACGCGCGCCGAAAGCGCCCCATGAAGGCCAGCGCGCGCAGCTTGACATAACCGGTGAACGCGGTGCTCTCGACCTGCACGCCATTCTCGAAAATCGCGACCTTGCCGCGTTTTTTGGCATAAGCGCGAATCGGGTTGGCCAGCGCCGGCGGCAACTGATCCGCAATCTCGCCGTATCCCGGCTTGAAGAACTCCACGACCTTGATCGGCTGGTCGGCGTTCGCTGCGGCGTCGCTGCGAATGCCGTCAAATCGATCGAGGCGCGATTTGAGGTCGGCAACGCGCGCGACGTCCTCGTAACACATCCACAGCGCGAGGAAGCGTGCGGTCTCTTGCGTGAGCCTGTCGTGCTGGCGAGCGCGTACCGGCGCCAGACGATCCAGGTAGAGCTGTGCGTAGGCGGCGTCGAGGTAGTCGCGGCAGCGCTGTTCGCCCAGGGCCAGAAAATCGTGCTGCGGTGTGTTGGCAGATGCCGTTACCAGTGCGGTGGCTGAAGAAGCGCTCTGGGAGCTACTCTTAGAGATTTCCCCCTCTGGGACGGCTTGCGCAAAGCCGGCGGCAAACCCCCGCAGGCTGGCCTCAGCACCTTTGCCGCCACTCTTGATGGCCGCTTCCGCTAGCGCGCGTGGCAGGGCCAGCGCATCCTGCATCGCACCCATCAGGGCCCCGAACATGACGGCGGAGATCACGGTGCCGGCCTGTTGGGTCTCAGTCTCCATATTGAACAGGATGGCGCGCTTGGCGACCTTGCGTGCGGTATCGATGGCGAGGTCCGAGTCAAAACGACCATCCCCCATCGCCATCTTTTCGGCGGTGGTGTAGACCCGATGGGTCGAGGCAACGAAAGTGGTGCGCCCAGTCACCAGGCCGGCCTGCATCTGGCGCGCGGCTTCCATCAACTCGGAGCCGACAAAAAAATCGACCTGTCCCGCGGTGGGTGAAAGGCACAGCACCGGCTTGCGGCCGCCCAGTGCTGCGTGCGTCACCGGGAATACTTCGACGTAATAGGTGGTGGCGCCGGTACGCTGCGCCACGCCGGGAATCGAGGTCGCCTGCACCGGGTAGCCGGCAGCGTGCGCGGTGTGGACCACCCAATCTTTCAACACGCCACCGCCCTCGCCACCGAGGGCGGCAATCAGGATGCAGACCGGGTGCGCGGCGCTGTTCAAGTTGTGCGGCGCGTTCATGCCTGCCCCTTGGTAGCGACGCTGCGCGGCGCCATCAGGCGAATCAGGAACTGGCGCACGCCGGTGATGAGGCGATCCCAGGGGTTCGGGTTGTTGACGATCTCGGTGCGATAAAAACTCGGGCACAGCGTGGCCGCGTGTGAGACTTCACCACACAGGCCACAGCCGACGCAGTTGTTGTTGACGTGCGCCACCGGGTCCACTTTGAGCGGATCGGCCGAATCCTTGATGGTGAGCGACGGGCAGCCCGACAGCCGAATGCAGGAGTGGTCGCCGGTACACACGCTGTCATCGACGCCGTAACGCACCCGCACCACCCTCTCGCCGCGCTTGAGCTTCTCGGCATTGATCGGGCGGATGCGGCGTTGGCGCTCCAGCTGGCATTCGCCCTCGGCGATGATCACCTTGAGACCCTTCTCGGTACTGGTGAGCGCTTCCTTGAGGGTCTTCATCATGTCGCCGACGCGGTAGTTGTGCACCGTGCGCATCCACTTCACCCCGGTACCCTCGAGCGTCGACTCAATCGTCATCTGCGTATGGGTCGCGCTGTTGGCACCGGCCATGCGTTTGAGCATGTCTTCCGGTGACGACACCACATCCTGCGTGCCAGTGGCCGAGGTGTAGCCGTTCTTCATGATCATCAGCACGCCATCGCCGCCGTTGAGCAGGTTCGACGACACGCCCGACAAGAGACCGTTGTGCCAGAACCCGCCGTCGCCCATGATCGCCACCGGGCGGCGTTGCTGAAACGGCGTCACGCCGGCAATCGATGCGAGGCTCATGCCGTAACCGAGGATCGAATTGCCTTGCGAGAACGGCTCGAAGGTGCCAAACGCGTGGCAGCCGATGTCAGCCCCGACGTGCAGGCGGCCCATCTCGTTCTGCACCAGCTTCATGGCCGAGAACACCGGGCGCTCCGGGCAGCCGACGCAGAAGGTCGGCGGGCGCGGCGAGATCAGGTTGGTGTTGGCACCGCCATGCGCGGCATTGGTGGACCAGGTGCTGGTGCCGTGCGGTGTACCCAGATAGGTCTGGGCAGCCGTGCGCGCTGCCTGCGCCAAGTCCAGATCGGCGCGCGAGGTCTCCGGCAGAAACGCTACGACGCCCTTGAGGATGGATTCGGTGGTGTAGTCCCCGGCGCTTTGCAGCATGTCCTTGCCATGCAGACGCGTCTGCAGATCGCTTCGATGCAGCAGCG
>JANLTL010000683.1:0-17112 GCA_031362905.1 Burkholderiales bacterium
TCTCGGAATGATACCGGTGTGTGGCTACGAGAGCGCCGCGCGCACCTCACTCCATCGTGCGCAACACCCCTTGCGTCACCTGATAGCGCAGCGCACGCCCCGCCTGCCACGCCTAGAACTCTTCGATCACGCATTCGGCGAGCCTTCCGACTTCATTGCCGATGGTGCCGCCGATGTGCGGGCTGATCACCACGTTGGGCAGTTGCCATAGCGGCGATTCCTGTGGCGGCGGTTCGGGCGCGGTGACGTCGAGCAGGGCCGTGAGGTCGGGCCGGGCCTGCAACACGCGCACGAGGTCGGCTTCGACTACCTTCGTGCCGCGTCCGGTGTTTCTAATCGCAACGCGGAATCTGAACATAACGCTCTCTCGACAATTGGGTGCGATCCAAATCCTTTAGATACTCCGCCCGCAGCCTGATTCGAGGCGCCACCTTCAAATCGTCAATGCCTACCTTTTGGCCTCTCCGAAGAATAGTGAGTTCCGTCGGGAAGTGATCTTGCACTGTATCCGGCCCCCGCCACGAGGACCAATCGGAAGTTGGCAATGAGCGCGCCAAGTAAATGAAATATTTTTTTGACTCTGGCGCTGCTGCGCTAATGGCGCGGACTGCAAAGCCTGTTTGCGTGGACATGGGCTCTTCGAAACTGCCTTCAAAGAGCTCCTGGCCAGCCTCTGTCTTTGCAATTGGTTTCGCTGACCACACACCCAAGTTCTGTGGTCGGTAATAAACAATTTCTGCCGTGTGCGGGCCCACCGACGGCACGCATACTTGCATCACGACTTTGGGTGTATTGCGCCAGTCCGTGGTTGAAGAAATGGGCGCGCAGCCATTGAGAAGCAGGTAAACGAAAAACGTTGTAACGACCAGCCATTGAGGGCGTGGCAGGGATTTGATCGAGGGCATCGGTGCAATGTAGTTGACTGGTTGCATCGAGTCAACGGAAGAGGATTGCTTGATGGGGTATCTCTGAGAGGTGCTTCCACCATGGGTTCTGGCGGCCTGTGCTCCAGGAACCGCTCTCACCAACGGTTTCAGGCCGGTCATCTCCCGTCAGCAGACGCCCGCCGGGTCAAGGTGCCGGGTCGTGACAGACGGTTTTCAATTGGCGGCTACAGGTCCTCGGGAGTTATCCCGGTGTGCTTCGCAATGCGAGCCAGCATGCGCGGCCCGATTTCTTCCCCGTCGTGGAACGCGAACACGACGTCTTGCCATCCTTCGCGGGACAAGGTGCGGTGCGAGCCGGATTGCCGTTTCAGTTTCCAGCCGATCGAAAACAGGGGGCAGTTGAGCGTCTGGCCTTGACGGACGGCCAATTGCTCATGCAGCCAGGGGAAGCGAGATGTTGATGGCTACCGGCCGTGATTCATTTTGCTCAAGGCATTCCGCCATGGTGCGCAGCGCGAGGGCTTCGGCCTTGGCCATGGCTTCGCCGGCGGTCTTGCCGTAGCACAACACCCCGGGAAGCTGCGGCACTTCCGCGATCCAGCGGCCGTCTGCTTCCTGCTCACATTCGATGCTGAAGTTCTTGATGTGCCTTCCGGAACGGGAGTTGAAATTGTAGCGCGCACTTGTTATTGCCGGCTCGGCTTGGAGATCAGGGGAAACGAGGCGGGGTCGCGAATCGACGCCACCGAGAGGTCAACGTCGAGTAACGGCCAATAGAGATGGTCGGTGGATGGCCGTTCCACCGTGGTGACCTGTTCCACCGTGGCTTGCTTGAACCACGGGAAGTCGGCGTAGGCGACAAACAGTTCCTCATCACCCAAGAGCAACCAGAAGCCCTTGGCCGATACCAATGAAACTTCAATCGTAGTAAACGGCACCGCCAACCAGTTCCTCTTCGGCAAGCGGGTGCGTTGAAACGATCACCGGATCGCGCTGCGCGCGCGCGCGATTGTCTCTTCAACCGGGATGCCGGTCACGCTGCCGTTCTCCATTTCTTCGAGGCGGCGGATGGCTTCCGCCGACCACGCTTCTTCAATCCCGGCGTCCGGCGTCAGACTGGACAGCAGCTTGTCGGCCAGGTGCACGCGTTGTTCCGGGGTGAGCCCGAGGGCTTGTGCTTCGATATCCATGACAGTGGCGGGCATGATGATTCTCCAGGGCGGTTTGCTTGGAAATGATATGCCAGCCGACCGAATAGCGGGGGTTGTTACTTCTGCTTTCCGTTTCTGCTTTGGGTTTCACGCTGCTCCCGCATCCCCCGCTCAAACCGCGCCACCGTCATCCCGATCAACGGGCGATACAGGTGGCGCAGTAGCCAACCCGGTACCCATTGCCCGCGCTCCTCAAGCGCCACTCTGGCCCTGGGGTGCACCATAAAGCGCAGGCCGTAGGGGCCGCTTGGGTCAATGAGGTGTTCGTCGCTGCGCCAGAATTCGATGCGGTGCAGGTGCTTGACGCTCTTGTAGCCATAGTGGGCCGGGGCGATGAGGCGCAGCGGGGCGCCGTGTTCTATCGGCAAGGGTTGGCCGTCGAGGTGGTCGGCGAGGAGTACGCCGGGGCTAAGGAGGTCTTCGAGTGGCAGGCTGGTGCGGGCGCCGTCCTGGGCGCGCAGGACGACGAAGCGCGCTGCAGCGGGGTCCGCCGGGCAGAGCGGCGCGACGATTTGCTCGTAGAAGTCGGCAAAGCGCACGCCGCCCCAGCGCAGGCCGCGGCGGGTCCAGGTGGTAACGCAGTGAAAGTCCGAGGTTTGCTCTACGCGTGGGAGTTGCGCGAGCGGGTTGTCTACATCGGTGCCGACGTTGGTCGAGGTGGCCGTCGCGGGCGTGGCGGCACCGCTGTCGGGAAAGCTGATATGCAGGTCGATGCGCTCGGTCTGGCTGGGGAAGCGCGTGGCAAACGGGGTGAGGCCGAAGCGCGGGAAGTCAGGCCGTTCGCGTTGGCCGGGGGGGAGGGGGGTGGTCATCGGTGGCTGAGTAGCTGAAGGCAGTTTGCTACAAGAGGCGCTCCCACCAACGGTTTCAGGGCCTTTCAGGGGGAAGGGCGCGCCTGTCTACTTTGGTGCCGTGCCGAGCCTGGATACCAGCGGAAACGAGGCGGGGTCACGAATCGACGCCACCGAAAGGTCAACGTCTAGCAGAGGCCAATAGAGATGGTCGGCAGACGGCCGCTCCACCGTGGTGACTTGCTCAACCGTGGCTTGCTTGAACCACGGGAAATCGGAGTAGGCGACAAACAACTCTTCATCGCCCAGGAGCAACCAGAAGCCCTTGGCGGATACCAATGAAACTTCAATTTCCGAAGTGAATACGCCAGGCATGGGTAATCTCCTCTCGGTGTGAGTGAACTAGCGCCAATGCGTCGTTGAGTTGCGTTTGCGAAAGGCCTTGATTCACTGCGATTTCGATCGCTGGTTCCATCCAGAACTTGGCTTCGCCATCCGTGTGCGTGACATGCACGTGCATCCGAGATTCCTCTCTTGAAAAGAAGAAGAACCGAAAGGCGCCTTCGCGAAAAATGGTGGGAGCCATGGGGCAAGTTTATCAGCCTACTCAGCGCAGGCCTTAGGGTAGGCTCGGGTGAATGAGGTGTTCGTCGCTGCGCCAGAATTCGATGCGGTCGGTCTGGCTAGGGAAGCGCGTGGCAAGCGGTAAAAGGCCGAAGCGCGGGAAGTCAGGGCGTTCGCGTTTGCCGGGGGGAGGGAGATTGGAATAGACGGCTCATCAGACCCAGGCAGTTTTCCTAAGAGGCGCTCCCACCAACGATTTCAGGGCCTTCCAGGGGGAAGGGTGCGCCTGCCTACTTTGTTGCCGTGCCAAGCCACGACTTCGGTCTGCGGCTGTGATGGAAGCAGGACACCACGACCAGATCTGATTCTGCCGATCAGCCCTGGCCTTTGAAGAGAGACGCGCGAACTTCTTCCCAGGGAATGCTGCTGGACGGATCAGCCTGGTGTGCGGCAATGCGCCTTTGCAACTCCGCCCTGTCGGCAGCGGAAAGTTGCAGTGACACCGGCGTTTCTTCAGCGATGCTATCCCAGATGTCTTCGACGAGCTGGATACGCTCCGAGATGGGAAGGTCTTTGAAGTTGGAGATGGGCGAGTTCATGTTTCAAGCATACATCAACGGTTGTGGCAGTTGTGTGTTGATGAAATCCTCACCGAATCGCGTTGCGCGCGCGCGATGGCCTCTTCAATCGGGACACCAGTCACGGTGCCGTTGTCCATCTCTTCGAGGCGACGAAGGGCTTCTGCCGACCAGGCCTCTTCAATCGCGGCATTGGGTGAAAGACTGGACAACAGCTTGTCCGCCAGATGCGCGCGCTGCTCCTGGGTGAGGCGGAGGGCTTGCGTTTCGACATCAATGGCAGAACCAGACATGATCATCCTCCGTGGCTGTGTGCTTGGAAATGATACGCCAGCGGATCGTCGAGCGGCAGGCTGGTGCGGGCGCCGTCCTGGGCGCGCAGGACGACGAAGCGCGCCGCAAAGGGGTCTTTGGCCGCTCGCCCGCTGGTGGGGTCAGGCGGGCATTTGGTCTCACTGCGTGGCGAGCTGCCATCCGGCTTGCGGTACCATCTACGCAACGCATTTCGGGACGAACGGCCATGACCTCCGTAACCATTGAATTGCCAGATGCTCTTGCCGAGGAAGCGCGCAAGCGCGGGCTGCTGTCGAGTGAAATTCTTGTGCCGGTTCTTTCGGAAATGCTGCGCCTCAAATCCGGAGCGGAATTGCGCGATCTGCTTACCAGCCATCCTGCTGGTGAGCCGGCCCCGTCAGCCGTCGATGTAAAGGCGATGATTGCAGCCGTGCGGCGCCAGTTTCGCGCGGCGTGAATGCGTGTCGTCCTCGACACGAACATCCTGATTTCGGCTTTCGGCTGGGGCGGCATTCCCGGCCGGCTGTTGCTGTCCGGGTTGACGGGGCAAATCGAGCTATGCACCAGCCCACATCTTTCCACGGAGTTGGAACGCGTCTTCGCTTATCCCACAGTGGTGCAGGCATTGGCGAAGCGCGGACTATCGGCCGAAGATTTGCATCGCCGCTACGTGGCCAGTGTGCTGTGGTTTGAGGCCGCACCGCTGCCGAGACCGGTGTGCCGCGATGCCGATGACGACTATGTTCTCGCCTGCGCGGTCGCTGCCGGGGCAGACTTGATCGTCTCGGGAGATGATGATTTGCTGTCGCTGCGCGTTTACGAAAACATTCCCATCATGGCGGCGGCAGCGGCCCTTGAGAGGATTGTTGCTTCGCGCTGATCCAATTTATGGGTATGCGACGCCAGGAGCCGCTCCCACCAACAGTTTCAGGGCGGTGGCCCCGCTAGAGCGCTCGCTCCCGCATCCCCCGCTCAAACCGCGCCACCGTCATCCCGATCAACGGGCGATACAGGTGGCGCAATAGCCAACCCGGCACCCGCATTGACAATGCGGCCCGCGCTCCTCAAGGGTTCACCACGCTACGCGGCGACACGCTCCTTGAGCGCCTCCTGGGCCAGCGTATTGATGCTCTTGCCTTGCGCTTGCGCTTCGATCGCAAGCTTCTCGTGCAACTCGGGGGGAATGCGCAGGTTGAATCTTCCCGAGAATTGGCGTCGCGGTTCAATGCCCTTTTCCTTGCATACCTCAAGAAAAACCTGGAGTGACTTCTTGAATTCAGTGCGCAGCTCTTTCGGGTTTTTGCCATAGAAATCGGCGCCGCCACTGAGGCCGAGAATCTCGCCGCGAAACAGGTCGAGTTCCTCGTCGTATTCGATCTTCGCCTGGTATCCGTCCACTGTCATGAGGTTCATGATTCGACTCCGTGTTGTTCCAGCCAATTGCGAATGCTCGCCACCGCGCCTTTGTCCGTATCCGGAGAGGAATGGGGCCGGTGAAACACCCGCACCTCACCAAACAGCACCACCACGACGCGGCTACCCTCGCGCTCGCTGACTTCGGCGCCCAACTCCCCAAACAGCGCTTCGATATCGCGCCACTGGACGTTACCGCTTGCCGGGCGGGCGAAGATCAGTTCGAGGGTGCGCTGGTGCCGCCGCTTTATGAGGGGATGGTACCACAATCAGGTACTACTTTCAGATACCGGCGTTCCGTAGCGGGCAGGTGCGCGCGGCGGCACGACGATCTGCTCCTGGAAGTCGCAGAAATACTCGGTTCAGCGCACGCCGCTCCAGCGCAACCTGCGCAGGGCACGGGTGGTGGCGCAGTGAAGCTCGCGCAGCGAAGATCCAAGGCTGGCGTAACGCTTTGCCGCTTGAGGCAAAATGCCGGACCGTGGTCTCTCCCCTGGCTTAGCCATGTCTGACGCAGCCGTGTCACCCGAAATTCCTGCCGCCCCGATTGCGCCGGCCAATCGGGTTCGATGGGGGCGCTGGCTGCTGGGGCTGTCGCTGGCCTTGATGCTGGTTGCGATTGCCGGCTTTCTCGCCTTGCCCTCACTGATTCAATCGAAGTTGCCTCAATGGGTAGAGGCGAAGCTCGGGCGCAAGGCGTCGATCGGCGAAGTGAAGATCCAGCCGTTTGCATTGCGCGTGGAGGCGCGTGACTTCAAGCTGGCGGAGGCCAACGGCCAGGCAATTGCCGGCTTCGCGGGGCTGGTGATCGATCTGCAGTGGTCGTCATTGACACGCCGGGCCTGGCATCTGGCAGAGATACGCCTGACCGAACCGCGGGCGTTGCTGGACATCGCGCCGGACGGGCGAATCAACCTGGCGCAACCGCTCGCTGACCTCACCCGCGATGCGCCGGCGCAGAGGCCCACCGAATTGCCGAGGGTGGTGATCGATTCGCTCATCCTTGAGCGCGGGCGCGTGGATTTTTCGGATCGCCGTGCCGGTTACACCAACACGCTTGCGCCGCTGGACCTGCGCCTGGAGCATTTCAGCACCCTGCCGCAAGACAAGGGGCCCTACACCTTTAGCGCCAGCACGGCGCGCGGCGGCGCCTTGCGCTGGAAGGGTGAGGTGTCGATGAATCCGCTCACCGCCAGTGGCGTCGTGAGCGGTACCGCCATCTCGCTGCCGGAACTGGCCGCCTACCTGAAGCCTTACACCGCAGTGCAGCTGGCGAGCGGCAAGCTTGGGTTTGAGTTGCCGTATCGGGTGGCTTACCGTGACTCTGCTCTCGACGCCGCGGTGGATGCAGCCTCTTTCAAACTCGAAGGGCTGGCGCTAAAGGGCCCGGGCGCAGCCGATCCTGCGCTCGCAATCACGACCGTGGCCGTCGACAAGGTCAACGCTGATTACGCCAAACGCGAGGTGCGTGTGGGTGCGGTACTGCTCGACGGTGGCAAGGCGCAGGTCAAGCGCGATGAGAAGGGGCGGCTCGATGTCCTGGCATGGCTGGTGCCGCCGCAGGCTGCGCAGGATGCCGCTGCGGTGTTGCCGGCACAAGCAGTGACGCTCCCCGCCACGCCTGCCACTCCGTTAACGGCGCCTGCATCAGCGCCGGCATCGGCACCGGCATCGAGTGCTGCCGGGGTGACGGCCGGGGTGACGAGCAGCAGCGCTTCACCGGTATGGAAGGCCTCGGTCGAGCGCATTGCGCTCGACAACTTCGGCTTGGCGTTCGAGGATCGTAGCGCGCCGGTACCCTTGCAGGTGCTGTTGGAGCGGATCAAGGCACAGGCCGGTATCAGCGTTGAAACCGGCGCGGCGCCAAAGCTGCTGGCCAGCGGCATCGAAGTCAGCCTGCGCAATCTCACGGCGGGGGGCAAAGCCGCAGCGCCGATACGCGTCGGGGAGATCGCCGTGACAGGCGGCGAAGTCGACCTTGTCGCACGAAGTGCCAGGGTGGCAAGCTTGCACATCAGCGACGGCTCGATCAAGGTCGTGCGCGACGCTCAGGGGCACCTCAATTTGCTCGATCTGGTTCCGGGCGCGGGCCTGGCCATACCTGCCGCCGGTGGTGCCGCAGCGGTCTCCGTGCCGTCACCCGCCCCGGGCGTTGCGCGCCAAGCCCTTGCCGCACCGGCCGGCAAGCCCGTTGCGGCATCGGCAGGTTCCTGGAAAGCGTTGGTGGGAGCGGTTCTCCTCAACAAGTTCACCGTCGACCTGGAAGACCAGGGCACTGCGATTGCACTGCGCACGCAAGATGTGACTGTCAAGCTCACCGACCTGTCGAGCGATCTGGCCCAGCCGATCAAGTTTGATGCCGGCCTGACCCTGCGTGAGGGCGGGAAGCTCGCGGCACAGGGTCGTGTGGTGCCGGCACGCGGGACGCTTGAAGCGAGCGTGCGGGCCGACATGGTTGCGTTGAAGCCGGCGCAGCCCTTGCTGGCGCGCTACCTCAAGCTCAAGATCGCTGATGGCACTGCATCCGCGCAGGGCCGTGTCTCGGCGGCGCCCGGTGCTGCGTCTGCGGGGCTGTTGCGTTACGTTGGCAGTGCCAACGTCTCCAACCTCAAGCTTGACGAGGAAAACGGCGAAGTGTTCGCAGCCTGGAAGCGGGTGGTGGCAGATCAAATGACCTTGACGCTGCAACCGAACCAGCTTGACGTGCCGGAACTGCGGCTCGAAGACGTCAACGCCAAGCTGCTGATCGAAGCCGATCGAAGCTTGAATGCCATCCGACTCCTGGTCAATGCGCCGGCGGCGGCAGCGACCGGCGGTGCGGTCGCCGCAGCGCCAGCCGCAGCGGCGGTCGCGGGCGCGCCCGGTGCACCCGGCGTGACCAGTGCGGCAACGGGCACAGCAACGAGCGCGGCATCGAGCGCGGCAACAAGCGCGGCAACAAGCACGGCAACGACCACAGCAACCAGCGCGGCGGCCGAGTTGCACCAGGCGTTTCCCGTGACGGTTCGCCGCGTGCGCGTGCAGAACAGCAAACTCGAATTTTCGGATCTGAGTCTGCGGCCGCAGTTCGGCGCAAAGATCCATGAGCTCAATGGCGTCGTCAATGGGCTCTCGACCAACCCGGCCACGCGCAGCCAGCTTGAGCTCGACGGGCGGGTCGATGAGTTCGGCCTGGCGCGCATTCGCGGCGAGCTCAACCCGTTTGCCCCGCGCCACAATACCGATGTGTCACTGGTATTTAAGAATGTGGATCTGGTATCGGCCTCGCCGTATTCGATGAAGTTTGCCGGTTACAGGATTGCCTCGGGCAAGATCTCGCTCGACCTCCAGTACAAAGTGCGCGCCAGCCAGCTCGAAGGCAAGAACAGTGTGATCCTCGACCAGCTCACCCTCGGCGAGCGGGTCGATAGCCCGGATGCGCTCAAGCTGCCGTTGGAGCTGGCGCTGGCGATTCTGAAAGACAGTGACGGCAAGATCGATCTGGATCTGCCGGTGTCGGGCAGCTTGGATGACCCTCAGTTCAGTTATGGCGCGGTCATCTGGAAGGCCATTACCAATGTCATCGCCAAAATTGTCACGGCACCGTTTCGCGCGCTCGGCGCCCTGTTTGGCGTCAGCGGTGACAAACTCGAAGCGATTGATTTCGACGCCGGCAGCGCGACGCTGCTGCCCCCCGAGAGGGAAAAACTCAAGCAGGTGGCAACGGTCCTGACCAAACGCCCGCAACTGACGCTGGTGGTGCCCGGGCAATTCAATGAAGTCGCCGACGGCACCGCGCTCAAGGTGCGCGCCGTGCGCCTTGAGGTGGCGCGCCGTGCCGGCATGCGCGTCGCAGAAGGCGAGGAGCCCGGCCCGGCCGACCTGACCGATCGCGCGGTGCGCAGCGCGCTGCGTGCCCTCGTGACGGAACGCCATGCCGCTGCTGAGTGGGAGAAGCGCAAGGTCGACGCCGAGCAGGCGGCTGCGGGCAAACCGGTCTCCCTGCTTGAACGCGCCCAGCGCATCAGCCAGGGAGAGCCGCAGGTGGCCGATTTGGCGCCGCTGTATCGGGGCATCGTTGAGCGCCTGCAACTATCGCAGCCCCTCGCGCCCGAGGCGCTGCAGCAGTTGGCCAAGCGGCGCTCGGATGCGATCGTGGAAGCTCTCAAGGGTGCCGGTGTCGAGCCCACGCGCCTGGCGCAACCTGCCAGCGAGCGCGTGGAGGGCGGCGCGGGCAACACAGTAGCGCTCAAGTTGGGACTGTCATCACGGTGACCCCGCGTCGGCAAACCACACACCGCGCCAGAGCGCTTCGCAGCGGGTCGAGATGGTGGCACCGCAGGCGAATCAGCGCGGCCCGCCCTTGACGCCGGCTTGTTTGCGCCAGTCGTCGTCGCGCGGCATGCTCGGGTTGGACGGACGCGTGTCGTAATACGGAATCAGCGGAATGTAGAGCCCGTAGAGGCGGCGCAACTCTCCCACCGGTTCGTCATGTTCGTCGGCGCGCAGATCGACCCAGGCGTAGGATTTCTTGCTGACCACCAGCAGCGCCGAGGAGTGCTGGCCGGCGACCTGACCGCCGGCGTCGCGCCCGGCCTCGAGCGCGCGCACCAGGCGCTCGGCCAGTTCCTCGCCGTCCGATGCGGCATAAGCTTCGGCCATGGCACTGGCGGTGCGCTCGCTGGTCAGGCGATTGCCGAGCGCCACAAAGCCCGGGCCGGTGACGTGCCCCTTCCAGTCCTCGTTGTCCGCGCCGGTATGCGCCGCGGTGCGCCCGTCCTTGTCGACGACGGCGATCTGGCGCCAGCGCATGTTGTCGGCGCCGTCGCTGTCGGCGATTTCGCGCAGGGTCTTTTCGGCCGAGTAACCGGTCTCGAGCAGGCGCAGCCCGAACGGCCCGAGCCGCGGGTCGCCGTTGGCCTGCACCACCAGGCCACCGATGCCGGCCTTGAGGTGCGGGCACTTGGCGCCGATCGCCATCGGCCGTGTCGCGATGGCGATGCCGAACATGCCGGTGCGCTTGCAGCGCGCGATGATTGAAAACGTCATGCTAGTTCCCCTTGATGCCTGCTGCCTTGACCACATTCGCCCACTTCGGGATTTCCTTGCGCCAGAAATCGCGAAACGCATCCGGCCCCATGCCCGACACCTCGGCGCCCATCGCCGCCATGCGCGCCTTCAGATCGGGCGCCGCCAAAGCCTTGGCGATTTCGGTGTGCAGGCGCGCGATCACCGGGCGCGGCGTACCAGCCGGCACGAACATGCCAAACCACACACTGGCGTCGTAGCCCGTGACGCCGGCCTCGGCAAGGGTCGGCAAGTCAGGCAATGCCGCCGAGCGCAGCGCCGGCGTGACCGCCAGGGCGCGCAACTTGCCCGACTGAATATGCGGCAACAGCGCCGGGATGTTGTCGAAAGCCAGTTGCACCTGCCCGGCCAGCAAATCGTTGAGCGCCGGTGCGGTGCCCTTGAAAGGCACATGCACCATGTCGACACCGGCCATCACCTTGAACAACTCGCCCGACAGGTGCTGTGAGGTGCCGTTGCCGGCGGACGCAAAATTGAGCGTACCGGGCCGGCTCTTGGCCAGGGCAATTAGTTCGCGCACCGAGGTGACCGGCAGCGCCGGGTTGACGACCAGCACATTGGGCACGATCGCCACCAGCGTCACCGCGTCGAAATCGCGCAAGGGGTCGTAGGGCAGGGCCGGGTTCAGGCTGGGCGCGATCGCGTGCGTGGGCGAACTGCCCAGCGTGAGCGTATAGCCGTCGGCAGCCGCCTTGGCCACCGCTTCGGTGCCGATCGCACCGGCGGCGCCGGCACGGTTCTCCACCAGTACCGTCTGGCCGAAAGCTTCGGTCAGTTTTTGCGCGATCAGCCGGCAGAAAATGTCGTTGGCCCCGCCGGGCGGCCAGGGGCTCACCAGGCGCATTGTCTTGTTTGGGTAGTCCTGCGCCAGGGCGGCAGCGCCGTTGCCCAGCAGCAGCGCAGCGAACAAGGTTTGAACGGTCTTTTTTGCAATCGTGAGGGTCATGACGATCTCCAGGCTTGGGATGCGCAGGCCCATCGGGCTGCAGCGGATCACAGTGTAAGTGCAGGAGCGCGCAACCAGACGCTCCACAGGGGAACTTCACGCCCCCGAACCAAGCCGCTCCGTGGCGGCAAGAAAATCGGCCACGGTGCGGCCCGATTCGTAGCCGAAGCGCGACGCAGTAATCTCAAGGTCTTCGATCCGGTAAACCCGGAACACCCGGAATGCCGATTCGGTCTCGCTCCATCCCCCGAGCGTCCAGGTGCCGCTGAGGTAGCGCAGGCATAGCGGGCGCACCCGCGGATGAATGATCGATCCATCGCCCTGGATAAAGCGGAAGGTTACTACGCGCATCGCTGCGATGGCCGACCTGAGTTCACGCAGGGCCAGCTTGACTTCAACCGACACCCGGAAGTCAGGCACGAGGAGCCCGGTGTCGTCGAGCCGGTGCTTGAGGGCGGGCGGCAGAGCTGCGTCCACTTTTGTGAGCGCGGTTTCGGCGGCGGCGCGCAGGCCTTCGTCGGCGCAGCTTTGCACCAGACGCGCACCGAAAACCAGTGCCTGAATCTCCTCAGGGGTAAACATGAGCGGCGGCACCTGATAGCCGCGGCGCAGCCGGAAACCGACCCCGGCTTCGCCCTCGATTGGCACGCCCGAAAGTGATAAATCGCGAATGTCGCGGTACACCGTGCGGCGCGATACGCCAAGGCGTTCAGCCAGCCAATCACCGGTTTCACTGCGGCCCCGGCCGAGCAACAGGATGATCTGGAACAGACGGTCGGCGCGGCGCATGTGCGGGGTTTGATCACTGCTGACACAACGTTGTCAGCAGCCCTTGTGTAGGATGCCATTCCATTATCACGTAGCGCGCTTCCATCCGCGCTTCATCAACCCGCATCTCAACCCGCATCTCAACCCGCATTTCAACCCGCATCTCAGCCCATCGCCGCCCGGCGAATCACAGGAGCATCTCATGTCAAGCGTCATCAACTGGTTCGACATTCCCGCCACCAATCTGGATCGCGCTGCGCGGTTTTATGAAACCGTGCTCGGCATTTCGCTGATCCGCGAAAACATGCTCGGTGCGCAAATGGCAATTTTCCCGGCCAAGCCGGGCGAAGCGACCGGCGCCATCATGGCCCGCGATGGCGTCACCCCCGGCACGACCGGATCAACCATCTATCTGAAGGCCGGTGCCGATGTGTCGGTTGCGCTCGCAAAGGTGCCGGACGCGGGCGGAAAGGTGTTGCACCCGAAGACCTTCATCAAGGAGGGCTGGGGCTATTTCGCGATCGTTCTCGATACCGAGAGCAACAGCATCGGCCTGCAGTCACCCAACTGAGCATGCTTGAGTCTCGAAAGGAACATCCCATGCGTCACAACACTCTCAGTCATCTTCTGACGGCGGCACTCGTCGTGCTTGGCTCCGGTAGCGTGGCCGGGCAGGACGCCAATTCTGTAGCCCATCCGGTGGTGCATGTCGAAGTGCTCGGAATTGATGCGCCGCGCCTGCAGCGTTTCTACGCCGAATTGTTTGGGTGGAAGATCACACTCAACCCGGCCGGATACGGCTACATTCCGGTCGCCCCCGCGGCGCCCCTGATGCTCACTGGCGGCATCGGCGCAAGTCCGCAACGTCAGCCACTCGCCATCTTCTACATCAAGGTGGCTGATCCGGCCCAGACCCTCAAGCGCGCCGAGGCCCTGGGTGGAAAAACCGTCATGCCCCCGGTCGAGGTGCCCGGCGGAATCGTCTTTGCACGGTTTGCCGATCCAGAAGGCAATGTGATTGGCATCGTGAAGCGGCCGAACTGATCGGCGCCGCCGTCGGGCGTGCGGGCGCATTCACACGATTGCGCCGCAGGGCTGGTTGCCTTGCCGCTGAACTGCGGCGCATAAATCGTGGGCTGGACCCTGCCGAAGAGTGGGCAGCGAACGGGGTGAGGCAGAAGCGCGGGAAATCAGGTGGTTCGCGTTGGTCGGGAGAGATGTGAGCATCGTCATCACTCTAGGTGCCGACACGCTCCTTCAGCGCTTACGCGAGCGCACCGGCCCGGCCGGCTTGGCTGCTGCTTTGGGTTTGCCGCCCAGCCCGCGCACGAATGCCGCGAGTGCGTGTTCCCACACAGCCTCGAAATCGAAGCCGGCAGCGAGTTTCCATGCGTTGGCACCCACCGGCGGTGCGTGGCTGCTCAGTTCGTTCGAGGCGAGGCCGCAACAAAACGCGTGATACATGAACACCAGCTCTCCCATCGGCCGCGGTGCGATGTGGCCTGCAGCGAGTGCGCGGGCGAGCCGTGATTCGAGCGATTGGTAGGAGGCGAGCAGCGCCGGGTAGGCGGCTGGCTGCGCATAGATTTCGGCGCTGATCTGGTCGAAGGTGAGGCGGAACAGGTGCGGCCGCTCCAGGGCAAACACGCGAAATCCGCGCGGGCCGGCGGCGGCCAGGTCGGCGAGCGGGTCCCGGGTCACCGGCAGCTGGTTCACCAGATCGGCCAGGCGCTGAAAACCGCGTGCTGCCAGCGCGCCCATCAAGCCGGGTTTGGAGCCAAGCACGCTGTACACGGCGCGGGTTGAGACGCCCACTGCGTCGGCGACCGCGCGCACCGAGACGGCTTCGGGGCCGGCGCCGGCGAGCAACACTTCGGCCGCGTCGAGCAGGGCTTCGCGGGTGCTTGCATCGTGTTTGGTGGGTCGCGCCATCAGGCTTGACATCATAACGCAACAACGTTACGTTACAATGTATCATAACCACGCAGTTGACCTTATCAACCCAAGGAGAGCGCATGCACGCACACCAGATTGATTCCCGGAACGCGATGCCCGCCGGGCACAACGACAAGGGCCAGGACATCGTGATCGTGGGCGGGGGTATCGCCGGGGCGGCGCTGGCCACAACGCTGGCGCGCGCCGGCCGGCGGGTGCTGGTGCTCGAATCGACCGAGGTGTTTCGCGACCGCGTGCGCGGCGAGAGCATGATGCCCTGGGGTGTGGCGGAGGCGCAGGCCCTGGGCGTGGCGGACCTGCTGCATGCTGCCGGCGCGCACACGTCGCGCGTCTGGAAGCGCTACACGCAGGGCAGCCAGGTGCCGCGCGACCTCCCGGTCGGCATGCTCATCCCCGGGGTAGGCGGCACGCTCAATCTGGCCCACCCGCTGGCTTGCCAGGCGCTGCTTGATGCGGCAGCCGCAGCGGGCGCTAGCGTGCTGCGCGGCGTGCGTGACGTTGCGGTGGTGCCGGGTGAACGGCCGAAGCTCACCTACCGTCACGCAGAAAAACTGCACACTGCCACGGCGGCGCTGGTGGTAGGCGCCGACGGGCGCGGCTCGGTGATGCGGCGCTGCGCCGGAATTGTGCTCGAACAGCAGGAGGCCACCAGCTGCGTCGCCGGGCTGCTGCTCGATGGCGTGGCCGGCCCGGACAATTGCGACAGCAGCCATGAGCATGAGCTTGGCGTATGCCTGCTGTTGCATCAGGGCGGCGGCCGCGCCCGCGCGTATCACATCGTCCCAATTGAACACCGCACACGTTATGCCGGTGAAAGCGGCGCCGTCCGTTTTCTCACCGATGCCACCGCACCCGGCTCACCGCTTGCCGGCGCGCTGGCACAGGCCTGGCCTGCGGGCCCGCGCGGTGCCGTGCCGGGTACCGATACCTGGACCAGCCGTCCATATGCCGATGGCGTCGTCCTGATCGGCGACGCTGCGGGTCACAACGACCCGGGCGCAGGGTGCGGCCTATCGGTGGC
The DNA here is from genome assembly GCA_031362905.1 of Burkholderiales bacterium. GTDB lineage: Bacteria > Pseudomonadota > Gammaproteobacteria > Burkholderiales > JAEUOS01 > CANJDH01. Next base: position 15,497 of record JANLTL010000683.1, read on the forward strand.
GATGCGTGATGCGCGCATGGTGCGCGATCTGGTCCTGGCCGGTGCGCGCCGAGCCGATGAGTTCGCGCCCTACGGTGCGGAACGCGTGGAACGCATGCGGCGCCTGCGCTTCATTGCCGACCTGATCGCAGCCGCAGCGGTCGAAGCGGGGGAACGCCGCCCCGCGCGCCGCCAGCTCTTTGCCGAGGCGATGGCGAATCGCGACGCCGAGATTGCCCCGATCGTGCTCGGCATGTTTGCAGGGCCTGAAACGATTCCGGTACATTTTGCGACCGAGGCCGCGAGTAACGCCGTGCTGGCGCGCATACGCGCTGCTTGAGCGCGCCGCCGTCAACCCCCAGGACGCGGCGGCCTTATGCTTTGGAAGTAGCGGACGGCTGCGGCTCCAGCACTCGCGTTGTCACCAGCCCGAACACCAGCCCCCAAAACGCCGCGCCGATGCCGAAGATCGGCACGTCCGCCACGGTAACCAGAAAGCACACCAGCGCACCGAGCGTGGAGTGCTCTCGAAATGACGCCACGAACGCGGTCTGCAGCACGCGCAGCATGGCCAGGCCCGCGAGTGTGGCGATGAAGGCCGGCGGCATCGCCAGCATCAAACGCGTGAAGAAGGGCGCGAACAGGCCGAAGCCCAGGCCCAGGATGGCTACAAGAATCGCTGAAGTGTATTGCCGCTCTTTCTCGCCGCTCGAGGAGATCAGGGCGTTGACCGGGCCGGTGAGGCAGGTCGAAACCGTGCCAACCAGGCCCGTGACAAACGCACCCGCGCCGCAGGCGATGGTGATGGCGTTGATCGGCGGGTTGTGGCCGTTGGCGCGCAAGATGGCGATGCCCTGGCCGTTCTGCACCACGAGCACGGTGATGGTCAGTGGCACCACGAGTTCAAACATCGCCGCCCAGCTGAACTGCGGCGTGTAAAGGTTGGGCTGCACCATGCCGAAGAGTGCGCCGCTTGGTGGCTTGTAGGCGCCGAGCAGCCACACCGCAACCGCCCCCACCGCGAGTGCACCGACCAGCGGCGGGAACACGCGCGCCACGCGCGGCCACACCGTGAGGCCAACGAACACCAGCGTCATCGGCAGCGCTACCCAGAGCTGCTCGTGAAACGCACGCACCAGGTCGAGGCCGAAGCGCAGGAACACGCCCGCCACCATCGCCATCACGATCGGCATCGGCACGGCATCCATCGCCCGTTTCACCCAGCCGGAAAGGCCGAGCACCAGCATCAACACGCCGGTGGCGAGGAAGGCGCCGATCACTTCGGGAAAGGTGAGGTGCGTGAGTGCCGGGCCCACCAGCACCGCGCCGGGGATGCTCCAGAACAGCACCAGCGGCTGCCGGTAATAGAGCGAGAGCGCAATGGTGAAAAAGCCGTTGAGAAAAAACGCGCCGAAGATCCATGACGAAATGTCGGATTCGGACAGCCCACCGCGTGCACCGGTGGTGAGGATGATCGCCACCGGACCGGTGCAGGCAAACAGGAAGCCGACCACGGCGTTGAGCGCATAAACGCCGCCGCAGTCGGCGAAGAAGCTGCGTGCCGGGGCGGGGGTGGTGGCAGGTGAGGTGGCAGGTGAAGTGGCCGACGAGCTGGACGATGACGTGATCGCTGCGGC
>JANLTL010000693.1:0-3285 GCA_031362905.1 Burkholderiales bacterium
CATCAAGCTCGGCAAAGAAGGTGAAGGCATGGACTTCGCGCCCTACCCCGGCGAACTGGGCAAACGGGTATGGGAAGGCATCTCGAAGGAAGCGTGGGCGTTGTGGCTGAAACACCAGACCATGCTGATCAATGAAAACCGCTTGTCGGGTGCCGATGCGCGCGCGCGCAAATACCTGATGGAGCAGGCCGAGAAATTTTTGTTTGAAGGCGGCGGCGATGCGGCCATTGGTTACGTTCCGCCGCCACAATAAGCCGGAGGTGCGCTTGCACCAACGATCTTGGGACACGCACGACTGTAACCCGCTCCCACCAACGGTTTCGTAGGGTGTTGTCATGACGATTTTGATTGCAGGCGGCGGCATCGGCGGGATCTCGGCCGCGCTGGCGCTGGCCCGTCAAGGCTTCAAGGTGCGCGTGCTCGAGCGCGCGGCCGAATTCGGCGAGATCGGCTATGGCCTGCAACTTGGGCCCAATGCCTTCCAGACGCTCGAGCGCCTTGGGGTGCGCGACTTCATGGAGCGCACCGCCTTCTTTCCGAACAACCTGATCATGCAGGATGCTGTGACCGGCAAGGAGGTTTCGCGCATCCATCTGCGCGACAAGTTCCTGAAAACCTACGACCGCCCCTACGCGGTGATCCATCGCAGCGACTTGCACGGGGCCTTGCTCAATGGCTGCCGCGCCCTGCCGGAGCTCGTTTCGCTCGAAACCAACAGCGGCCTCAAGTCCTTTAAACAAGACAAGGGCCGCGTCCAGGCGACGCTCGATGACGGCTGCGAAATTGAAGGCGACCTGCTGGTGTGCGCCGACGGACTGCGCTCGGTGGGACGCCAGAGCATCATCGGCGACGGCGAGCCGCGCGTGTCCGGCCACATCGCGCGCCGCGGTGTGGTACCGCTCGACGATGTCGCCGACCGCCGCTTCATCGACGACATGGTGATCTGGGTCGGCCCCAACCTGCACCTGGTGCAGTACCGCCTGCGCGGCGGCACCGTGCTCAACAATGTGTGCGTGATTGAGAGCGAGGAATTCAAGCAGGGCAAGGTCGATTGGGGCGGAATGGAAGAAATGCAGCGCACCGTCGAGGGCATGGTGCCCTACGTGCAGGACGCGCTCAAGTTCATTTCGCCAGAGCGCGCCTGGGCGATGTGCGACCGCGACCCGCACGCCGGCTGGACCGAGGGCAATGTCACCTTGCTCGGTGACGCCGCGCACCCGACCCTGCAATACCTGGCCCAGGGCGCCTGCATGGCGATGGAGGACGGCGAGGTGCTGGCGGCCAAACTCTCGCAGCGCGATCGCCCGGTTGGCGAATCGCTGCAGTTGTACGAGTCGGAGCGCTATCTGCGCGCGGCGCGCATCACGTTGACCTCGCGCTTTTTCGGCCATGTGTGCCACGCCGGTGGCGGGGCGCGCGATTTGCGCAATCACCTGGCGGGTCAGCGCGGCGATCAGAATTTCTTTGAAGTGGACTGGATCTACCGCGGCATCAAGGTCGCGGCCTGACACTCCAGGCCGGCGCCGGTTTCCTCGGTCAGGCAGTCAGCGTCTTCACGCCCTGCGCCGTGCCAAGCAGCAGCACGTCGGCCGGCTGGCGCGCAAACAGGCCCACCGTCACCACACCGGGAATCTGGTTGATGGCGGTTTCCAGCGCCGGCGGGTCTTCGATGGCGAGGCCAGCGACGTCGAGGACGATGTTGCCGTTGTCGGTGGTGAATCCGGCGCGCAATTTCGGTACGCCCCCGAGCTTGACGAGTTCACGCATCACCAGTTCACGCGCCATCGGGATCACCTCGACCGGCAGCGGGAATTTTCCCAGGGTCTTGACCAGCTTGGACTCATCGCAGATGCAAATGAATTTCTGCGAAGCGCCGGCAACGATCTTTTCGCGCGTCAGGGCCCCGCCGCCGCCCTTGATCATGTGCATGCGTGCGTTGATTTCATCGGCGCCATCGACATAGACCGGGATCGCTTCGCGGATGTCGTTGAGATCGAACACCGCGATGCCGTGACCGCCAAGACGCTTCGCGGTATTGACTGAGCTCGCTACCGCGCCCTTGACATGGTGCTTGACCCTGGCAAGTTCGTCGATGAAGAGATTGGCGGTGGAACCACTGCCGACGCCGATCACGCTGCCGGCCGGCGCCTGCATTACGTAGTGGATCGCCGCAGCGGCAACGCGCTGCTTGAGTTCGTCCTGCGTCATGCGCGCTGCGTCCGGGGAAGCTGCAGAAAGAAACTACTTGGCTTCAGCAACGAGTTTTTCGAGCTGCGCCAGTGGAATCGCCCCCGGCACCTTTTGTCCGTTCATCAAAAATACGGTCGGCGTGGCGCGCACGTTGATGCGCTGGCCGAGTGCCTGATTGGCCTCAATCGGGTTATCACAGTTACCGGACGCAGTGGGTGCCTGACCCTTGAGCATCCAGTCGTTCCAGCTCTTGAGTTTGTCCTTCGAACACATGATCGACTTGGCCTTGGCGGTCGAATCGGGCGACAGGATCGGGTAGACAAAAATGTGGATCGTGGTGTCCTTCAACTGCGCCAGCGCCTGCTGCTCGAAGCGTTTGCAATAGCCGCAATTGGGATCAGCAAAGTAGGCAATCTGACGCTTGCCAGTGCCATTGACCAGCTTGATCGCATTCTGCAGCGGCAAATCGTCCCATTTGATCGCGGCGAGCTGGTTGACGCGCTCTTCGGTCAGGTTGTCCATGGTCTTGGCATCGAGCACGCTGCCGGCGAACAGATATTCGACCTTGGCGTCGGTGTAGATCAGCTCGGCGCCGATGCGCGCTTCGTAGAGGCCCAGGTAAGGTGTCTTGGTCACGCCATCGACCTTGGTGCCGGGGCGCAGGCGCGATTCAAGCAGTTGCTTGATCTTCAACTCGGTCTCGCCCATCTTCGCGTCTTGCGCGTGCGAGCCACCCAACGCACACAGAAAGATGCCTGCAATCAGAATCCGGAAAATTTTCATGTGTGTCACCAAAGGGTTTGACTACGAAGGAACATGCGACCGGGCGCAGGCGGCACGGACTGACCTTCAATTGCGCGATTTTACTGAAACGTGCGCGTGGCGCGCTGAACTAACCATTTTGGTATGACGGGGAGTTGTCCGGTTAAGTTCAATCCCAAGTTACGCAGCCCGCGCAGCGCTGGATGCGTGGCGGAAAACAAGCGCTGCAGACCGTGCGTGACCGCATGCATTTCCAGCACTGCAGCCTCGCGCGCACGCGCGTAGCGGCGCAGCACCAATGCATCGCCCGCATCGCCCGCACCTGCCAGCGTG
>JANLTL010000719.1:0-5007 GCA_031362905.1 Burkholderiales bacterium
GCGTCGGTGACTTGGTTCGGGCCGGCAAGGGATGACAGCAAGCCGATGCGCCAGACTTTTGCCTGCTGTTGCGCGAACGAGGAGAATGGTGACATCCCAAGCGCGATCGATGCAAGTACGGTGTCGCGTCTGTTCATGCCATTCTCTGTCTAACCGGTCGTGAAGGCGGGCGGAGTTTCCTGTGTAGGTCGATTGTACGGGGCATGACTTGGCTTTTCGTCGGCGACCGTCCCCAGGGTTTGGCGCAGGCGATGAACCGCCTGCGGTCCATACAGGCCACTGCCCACCTTTGGAGCGCGGGTTCAATCGCTCACGAATCCCGGATCACCGCTGCGCTGCGTGGCGTCGCGGCGCTGCACTGCATCCGCGGTGGCGATCGGCCACGGGCGCTGGCGCAGTCGTCCAATGCCGCGCCGCTTCATTCTCGCCAAAGCGGCATGTGAGGACTGTTGCTAACTATCAGTACAATTGACAGCGCGCGGTAAGGGGCGGTATCCCGGTGCGCACCACACGATGATCAGAGTTGGCATGGCAGCACCACGATAGGTGCGCAATCACATTTGCAGTCGCCGGTAGCGTGGCTCTGGGCGCCAGCTACCCTGTGATGTGTACCGTGTATTTCGGTTGGGTTGAGAGGTGCTCTGCGACTCGTCTGGACAGGAACTCCCATTGCAAGATTTGAATTGCAGGCTCGAGCGATTCGCCGCCCTCATGACGGGCTTGTCGTTGTTGTCAGCGACGTGGGGCGTTGCCGCCGCAGTGATCGAACCCGGCGGCCAGCGGCTCGTCGTTTCTCCCACCTTGACTCTGCAAGATGATGCCAAGGGCGTTTCACGTTTGCCAGCGACGCCCTTGGGAAGCATCACCCCAAGGCCTGATGCGTTGTCCGGTTTGCCGCGGGTGAGACTGCGTGAATTGGCAAATCAGGCGTTGCGCACGCAACCGCTGGTGATGTCGGCCGATGCACGTTCGCGCGCGGATTTCGAAAAGGTCGAGCAGGCGCGCACACTCCTCGCACCGAGCGTCGCCGGTACCCTCACGCTGCGACGGGAATTTGAAAATTCCGGCACTACTGTGCCGTTCCAGAGCCTGGCAGCGGGCGCGCAGACCACCGTCCCCATTTACCGGCCACAGGCAAGCGCCAACGTCAACGTCGCCCAGTTTCAATTTGAGGCGACGCGCTCTGCGCGGTTTGAAACCGAGCGGGACCTGCTCGCGGCACTTTCGACAGCCTATGTTGCAGCAGGGCAGTTTGAGGCAGAGACATCGTTGTTGCAGGCGGAACGGGACGGTCTGGCAACCCAGCGCGCGCTGAATCAACGACGCATGGAGGGCGGCATTGGCACCTTGGTGGAGGTATTGGAGACCGCTGCCCGTCTGGAGTTCCTGCAGGCGCAGATCCGTGGCTCGCAGGGTGCGGAATCGTTGCAACTGGCGGAACTGGCGCGGCTGGCCAATGGATCACTGGCGCGTGTTTCGCGCCTGGGGGAGCGGGTGCCGGGGTTGATCGTGCCGGCGTTGCGGGAACGGGCGCTGATGCAGGCCAGGGAACGAAATGCGACTTTGGTGCGACTGAAACTGGCAGCAGACAGTGCGCGCGCAAATCTGGTTGCTCAGCGAGCTGGCTCAAGCCCTGCGGTTGACTTGGTTGGAAACCTGGATCGTTCCAGCCTCGAGGTTAACGGCGTGCGCAGTCAGGTTCCGTCTGCGCTGATCGGACTGAGACTCTCGGTGCCCCTGTTTACCGCCGGGCTGGTTGATTCGCGAGTGCGCGAAGCGCAAGCGTTGATTGAGCGTGCCGATGCCGACTTGCAGGACGCCGAGCTGACCTTGCGAGCCGATGTTGCCAAAGCTTATGCAGACCTCGCGCGCGCGCAGGATCAACTGGAGGCCAACCTCGGTGCGCTGGCGATTGCAAACAGGTCGCTCAAGGCGACCATAAAGGCATTTGACGCTGGGGTGCGTGGCAACATAGATGTTCTCAATGCGCAGCAGCAGACGTTTTCGGGTCGGCGTGAATCGCTACGCGCACGTGCCGCGATCTATCAAGCGCAGATCCGGATACTCTCGTTGGCGGGGGACCTGAGCGTGGAACAACTGGGCAGGCTTGAAAACCTGATGTCGGAATGACGCATCGCTGTTCGAAATTGGAGTATTAATTTGTCAACTGGATTGTTTCGTCAACAGGCGATTGATGCCCTTCAGGTGCATTCGACCGGGCGGGTGGCGTCAATCGCGCCGATATCTGCCTGGTTTTTGACCGCTTTTTTGTCGATCATTGCCGCCGCATCCATCGCGTTTCTGTTTTTTGGTTCCTACACCAAGAAAGAGCGGGTTAGCGGCGTATTGATGCCGGCAGCGGGAGTCATCCGGCTCCGCGCACCGGAGAGTGCGGTGGTGACGACCATTGCGGTGCGCGAAGGCCAATCAGTGAAGGCGGGCGACGTTCTGATGGAGATTACGCAGGAGCGTTTCAGCGACCAGGGCGCAACCCAGACACTGATTGAACAGAATTTGAAGTTGCAGCGCGAACAACTGTTGGTGCAGAGCCGGCAGACGGCGATCGCCGGGGTCGCCGGCGTGGCCTCAGTGCAGGAACGGGCGCGGCGAGCCACAGCAGACTTGGCCAATATTGCAGAGGAGATCAGGCTGCATCAGCAGCAGGTAGCATCGTCAGAAAGGGTGTTGGCAAACCTGAAGCCTCTGGCTGACGAAAAAATAGTGTCTGACATTCAATTTCAGCAACAAAGCAATCAAGTGCTTGAATTGCGCGCGCGATTGGAGGCGCTGCGGCGCGCGCAGGAGGCGTTACGCGCCGAGGTGTCGATGGCCCGGAGTGAAGGGGCCAGCATTTCGGCCAAGTCGAGTGCAGACAAGGCGACGCTGGAGCGGGGCTTGCTGGCTCTCGATCAGGATCGTACCCAGCGCCGCACCGCGAGCGTGACCCAGATTCGCGCGCCTGTCAGCGGGATATTGACAGCACTACTGGCGTCAGTTGGTCAGCGCGTCGATGCGGCCATGTCGCTTGCCGCACTGATACCGGCGGATTCGAAAATGGAAGCCGTTCTGTTTGTGCCAAGCTCGGCGATCGGCTTCATCAAGCCAGGACGCAAAGTCATTTTGCGCTATGACGCGTTCCCGTTCGAGAAATTTGGGCAGTACGAGGGGGCGGTTTTGTCGGTTTCAGAGGCCGATGTACCGACCCTTGACCTGGCTTCACCCGCTGCAGCGCCAGTCTTGAACGACAAGCGCACGACCTTCCGGATTCGCGTGGCGCTCGATAAGGATCATATCGAGGCTTATGGCGCGCGCGTCAGGCTCAAACCCGGCCAGACCTTGGCCGCTGACATCGAGCTCGACCGTCGCCGGCTGATCCAATGGATGTTTGATCCCCTCTACGCCCTCGGCAAACGGCTATAGGGGCGAAACATGAGCCAGAATATTTTCTCCCTCTGGGGCCGGCGCGAGCCACCCGTTATTCTGCAATCCGAAGAGGCAGAATGCGGCCTGGCGGCATTGGCCATGTGCGCCGCCTCGATGGGCTACGAGACCGATTTGCTGGCGCTGCGACGGCGCCACGAAATCTCCCTCAAAGGAACGACCCTCGCCCGCTTGCTCGAGATCGCCAGCGAGATGCGCATGCAGGGACGTGCCGTGCGTCTCGAACTCGAAGAGATGCACCAGCTCAAGCGCCCATGCATTTTGCATTGGGAGCTCAATCATTTTGTCGTGCTGGTGCGCATTGAACGGCACGCCATCGTGGTCAACGATCCAGCGCTTGGCCGGCGCCGTTACAGCATGGAAGAAGTTGGCAAGCGGTTTTCCGGAGTGGCGCTGGAACTGACGCCGCGTGCGGATTTTGTCAAGAAGCAGGAGAAGACCCCGCTTGATCTGCGTGCGCTCATGGTGAACCAGAGAGGCCTGGTCGGCGCCTTTGCACAAGTGCTGCTGCTGTCATTGGTGCTGGAAACCTACAGCGTGCTTTACCCCCTGATCAACCAATGGCTGATCGATGACGTGCTGGTAACCAACGACGCAAATTTACTGTTGGTACTGGTGGTGGCGGTGTTTTTGCTCACCGTCACCAACACGGCGACCAAGCTGTTGCGCGGCTGGATCCTGCTTGCCGCGTCGATAAGCTGGAATCTGCAATCCAGTGCAAACGTATTTCTCCATATGGTTCGCCTCCCCGTAGCATTTTTTGAGAAGCGCCATGTGGGGGACATATCGTCGAGGTTTCATGCGGTCGACGAGATTCAGAACACGATCAGTACCAACTTCATCGAAAGCATTCTGGATGGCATCATGGCCACGGTGGCGCTCATCATGATGTTTATCTACAGCATCACGCTTGGGTGGATCGTGGTGGGCGCAGCGTGTCTATACGGTGCAGTGCGATTCTTCATGTTCGGACGCTATCGCCGAGCTACGGAAGAGCGCATCGTCCGCACTGCGGCGCGCGAGTCGTTTTTCTATGAGACGCTGCGCGGCATCCCGGCCATCAAATTCTTTTCCCAGGTCGGATGGCGCGTGACCGGGTGGATGAATCGGCAGGTGGAAGTGGCCAACGCGACAGTGGCAACACGCAAGCTCGACCTGGTCTATGAAGGCGCAAACGGCCTGATCAGCGCCCTTGAGCGCGCCATCATCCTGTATTTGATGGCGCGCATGATTCTGGACAAGCAATACACCATCGGAATGATGGTTGCGTTCATGTCGTTCAAGGAACAATTTCTCGGCAGGATCGTTGCGCTGGTTGATCGACTTGCGCGATTTCGGTTGCTGAGACTGCAGGGCGAACGATTAGCCGACATCGTCCTGGCAGAGCCCGAAGCCTATCGGGATCCGGCGGACAGCATGCGACTTGATCCAAAGGCTGATGTTGTGATCGAAGTCAAGAACGTCAGTTTCCGCTATGCCCCCGGCGAAGAACCAGTGCTCAGAAACGTCAGTTTTACGCTGACCACCAGCGATTCGATCGCCATTGTCGGCCCATCTGGCTGCGGC
>JANLTL010000695.1:0-2707 GCA_031362905.1 Burkholderiales bacterium
CGAGACGCTTTTCGATCTGTTCGACGCGCGCAGCGTCGGCAGCGCGTTTGGCTTCAGCCTGCGCCTCGATCTGCGCGGCGCGCTTGTAAATTTCTTCGTCCTTAAACAGTTGTGCGTGGGCCGGCGTGCCCACCAGAAGCAGGACTGCGACCAATGTCGTTGCCGTGCTTGCGAAAGGCAAGCGGGTGACTGCTGCGATCGACGCGGCCGCTACTTGTGCCAACCATCGGGGAAGTGCGCCAAAAGCCGCTCTGGGTGCGGTTCTTGGCGAGTTGGCTGGCGGTATCAGGTTAGGTTTCGTTGCGTTCATGGCAACGATTTTACCGTCTTACTTCGGATAGGTGATGTCGCTGCGGCGGTTCTTGGCCCAGGCGGCATCATCACGGCCGGGGTCGAGCGGTTTCTCTTCACCCAGACTCACCGCTTCAATTTGCGCCTCCTTTGCACCTTCAGTCACCAGCAGTTTCTTGACCGCTTCAGCGCGCTTCTGGCCGAGCGACAAGTTGTATTCGCGGCTGCCGCGCTCGTCGGTGTTCCCCTGTACCGAGACCCGTTGTGTGGGATTGTTCTTGATGTAATTGGCATGGCGGCGTACCAAGGGAATCTGCTTGTCATCGACGGTGTACTGGTCAAGGTCAAAGTAGATGCTGAACTCCCTGAGGGGGTTGAATGCATCGGCCGGTGGCGGGGTGACGTTGGGTACGTTACCCGGCGTCGCGCCCGGTGGGGGCGTGCGCACGGCTGGCTGCGCGGGTGCTGCCTCCCTGATGATGGGCTTCTCTTCCTGCTGCGGCGTTGACGAGCAGGCGCTTAGAGCGAGGATTGCAGCAGTGGTTAGGACGGATAGTGCGGGGCGCATGTTCATGTGGCTCTCCGGTTGGGATGAAACAGGACGATCAAAACTGTAGCAAACAAGGAAATCGGTTGACGCAACTACTTGCCGTACGGCCCCCAGGCCGGCTCGCGCGCATCGGCAGCAGTGACACTGATACGCTGCTTGGTCTGACCGTCAGCCGACACCGTCGCGAGAATGCCGCGCCCGCCAATGTCGGTGGCGTAAAGCAGCATGCGGCCGTTGGGTGCGAAGCTGGGGCTTTCATCCTTGTCGGTGTCGGTGATCACGCGTTCCTGCTGACCGGGACTGGTCAGGTCCAGAGTAGACAGGCGGAAAACGCCGTTGGTTCGCGCAATATAGGCTAGGGTTTTCCCGTCCGGGCTAACCCTCGGGCTGACGTTGTAAGTGCCCCTGAAGGTGATACGCCGCGCCTCGCCGCCGCTGCCGGACATGCGATATATCTGCGGGCTACCGCCGCGATCAGAAGTGAAGTAGATCGAACCGTCAGGCGCGAACCACGGCTCGGTATCGATGCCGCCCGAGTTGGAAAGGCGCCGCGATTCACCTCCGGTGGCGGGGATCGAATAAATCTGCGTACCGCCCGAAAGCGTGAGCGCAATGGCCAGTGTGTTGCCGTCGGGTGACCAGGCTGGCGCACTGTTGCTGCCGCGAAAGTTGCCGACCAGAGTGCGCTTGCTGGTGTAAATCTCGTGTACCCAAATCTGCGGCTTGCGATTCTCGAACGAGACGTAGGCGAGCTTGTCGCCGCCGGGTGACCAGCGTGGCGAAATGATCGGCTCGCGCGAAGTGAGGGCCGATTGTTCATTCTGGCCATCGCTGTCGGCGACGATCAAGTCGAAACGCGTGCCGGCTTTCTTGACATAGGCAATCTTGGTGTTGAAGAAGCCCTTCTCGCCAGTGATCTTTTCGTAAATGTCGTCGGCGATGCGGTGCCCGGTGACACGTGCCTGTGCCGGCGCCAGCGTGTAAGAGAAGCTGCCCAGCTCGACTTGTTTGGCGACGTCGACAATGCCGACACGCGCGGTGAAGCGTCCGTCGGTGGTGGGAGTGACGCGCCCGAATGCGAGGTAGCCTGCACCACGGCCGCTCCAGTCGGCCATGCGCACTTGCGCGGCTTCAGCCGGCACTGGCAAATTCGACGCATCGATCATTTTGAACAAGCCGCTGCGCGCAAGGTCGTCACGCACAATTTGCGCGATGGCATGCGGCAGCGCCGCTTCACCCGGCAAGTTGGTGACTGCGATCGGGTATTGCTGCGATCCCGGCGTCACCGGACCGAGCACGGCTTGTGCGTGCACGAGACAGGCGCTGCAGCTCAACAGCGTCAGCGCGAGGCGGCGAACCATCAACAGGGCGGAAAAGGTGTTCATGTTTTCTTCGGCCTCATGGGGATTTCAATCGTTCTGGGAATCTCCACCTTGTCGTTACCTGGTGGCGGCAACGGGGAGGAATTCTCGATGGCGCGCTGCGCTGCCGCATCAAAGCTGGCGTTGCCGCTTGATTTGAGCAGACGTACGCTGAGGATGTTGAGGCTCTGCGCCAGCGTGATTTCAAACCGGACTTCCAAATTCGGACTGACGCTGGAGCCGTCAAACACAAAGCGGCGCTCGATGTGACTGTTTACCGCGCGCAACCAGTTTTGGTTCAGCGTGAGACTGCTGTTGGCGGCAGACGTGCTCTTGCTGATTTCGCTTTGTGCCTTGTTGCGCAGTTCTTCGGCAGCGGCCTGACGCACCATTTCTTCAGCAGCCGATGGTGCCTTCTCCACCTTGGGCGGCGGTTTTGCTTCAGGTCTTTTCTTTTCAATTTTTTCGGCAATGTCGGGCTTGATGGCGGGCGCCGGCGGCTCGG
>JANLTL010000008.1:0-5144 GCA_031362905.1 Burkholderiales bacterium
CCAAGCGCGAAAGCGCGTTTTATCAAGGTAAAGTTACATGAAAGCTGAATACGATCTTTCCAAGATGAAGTTTCGCAAGAACCCCTACGCCTCGAAGCTGAAGAAGCCAGTGACTATGCGCTTGTCCGAGGATGTGGTGGACTATTTGAAGCGCATGGCTGATGATGCCCGCTGGAATGTCGTCGTCTTCCTCGACTCGCGCTTCGGCCGGCAGCAGGTCTTCGCGCACGAAGCGCTGCACCGTGGCCAGAAAAGCGTCGAGTTCAGCGCCGTTTTCGTTCGACTGCACGGGTTGCTCCTGTCCTGGTCGGTCGTTTCGGTTTAGTGCGATGAGAGGGCGCGAGCGTTTCCTTCCAGTACACCTGCGCATTGCCGAGGTGGGCATCGATGAGTTTGATCGCGCGCGGTACGTTGCGTTGTTCAATTGCAGCAATCAACTGGTCGTGTTGCACGCAGGACGCCAGACCACGCCTGGGATCGGCAAAGAAGACGCGGCGGCGCTCCAGCGTCAGGCAATAGAATGCATTGAGCATGCGCACCAACACGCTGTTGTGGCTGGCGTGGGCAAGGGCGAGGTGAAAGGCCTGATCGCAGGTGGTGATGTTGCCTTTGGCGGCCAGCACCGCAGCGGTGTCGGCGCTGATGTGCATCAAACGGGTGAGATCGTTGGCGGTGCGGCGTGCGCAGGCGAGGGTGATGGCTTGCCGTTCGAGTGCAGCCCGTACCTCGATGGTCTCGCGCACTTCGGCCGCGTTGGGCGCGCTGCCCATCTCCGCCAGCAGCACCGTGGCCTCGAAGCTGCTCTCGGTGTCCAGCGCACGCAGGTAGACGCCCGAGTTGGGGCGCAATTCGACCACCCGCAGCGATTCGAGCGTCGCCAGGGCTTCGCGCAGCGCATTGCGACCCACCCCAAGGGTTTGCGCCAGACTGCGTTCGGCGGGAAAGCGCGCACCTGCTTCCAGCGCATGCGCGCGCGCGTAGTCAATGATGCGCCCGATCAGGGCCCGCCCCGGCGGAACGGGATTGCCCGCGGCGGCAATAGCGGCGGAGACAACGGGGGCGGAGACAGCGATTGACATGGGCGTGCGCGCTTCCTACAATTGGCCCTACCAGATTGGTAGGGCCAATTGGGTCATTGTAGAGGGGCAAGCGATGAATCAGCAAGCAGGTTTTGACCCGATCAGCTGGGCGGTGCGCGACGACAAGGCGGCGGGCGTGTTCCGCATCCACCGCCGTGCCTTTGTCGACCAGCCCATCCTTGAACTTGAGCGCGAACGCATCTTTGGCCGCTGCTGGCTGTATGCGGCGCATGTGTCGGAGGTGATGGAGCCGGGACAATTTGTCTCGCGGACGGTGGCGGCGCGGCCCTTGATCATCAACCGCGACCGCGCCGGCAAGTTGCATGTGTTCTTCAATAGTTGTACGCACCGTGGCGCGATGGTGTGCCGCGAACTCCAGGGCCGCGCCAACAATTTTTCGTGCCCGTATCACGGTTGGACCTATGCCAGCGACGGCAAGTTGGTGCACCAGCCGATCCCCGAATCGTATGCGCCCGCGTGCAATGCCGCTGGCGAACTCAACCTGCGTGAAGTACCGAACTTCGACGAATTCTGCGGTTTCATTTTCGTGAGCTTCGCGCAGGATGTGATTCCGCTGGCCGATTACCTCGCCGACGCCGGTGACTATTTGCGCATGGCCTCCGAGCATGGCGCGGCGGGCGAGGGCATGGAGATTCTTGGCGGCACCCAGACTTATTGCGCCAAGGCAAACTGGAAGCTGCTGCAGGAGAACAGCGCCGACGGCTACCACGCCGATACCACGCATGCGAGCTACATGGATTACATCAAGGCGCGCGAGGGTTCGGTGCACAACCTCTATTCGGCCAAGGGCTTTGGCCGGGTTCGCAATTTACAGCGCGGGCACAGCGTGTCGGAGTCGATCTGGGGCACGCCCTGGGGCCGCCCGTGCGCGCGTTCGATGCCGTCATGGGGCGATGACATCAAACAGGAGCTCGACGCCGTATTTGAGGCGATGGTCGCGCGCATCGGCCGCGAGCGCGCCGATTTCATTTGTCATGGCGACCGTAACCTGCTGATCTTCCCCAACCTGGTGGTCAACGATGTAGGCGCGTTGACGGTGCGTACGTTTTACCCGAGCGCACCAGACTACTTCGAGATCACGGCCTGGGCGCTGGCGCCGCGCGGTGAAAGCCAGCGCCTGCGTGACTTGCGCATTCGCAACTACCTGGAGTTTCTCGGGCCGGGCGGCTTCGCCACGCCGGACGATCAGGAAATGCTGGAGTTATGCCAAAAGGGTTATCAGGCCCATACCGGCGTCGAGTGGAACGATCTCTCACGCGGCATGCTCACCGAAGATGGCGACAGCCCGGCCAAGCAGGACGAACTGCAGATGCGCACCTTCTGGCGGCGCTGGCGTGATTTGCTTGCCGGCGCCGAGGTGTGACGATGACCAGTGCCGTCACACGCGCCGTCACGCGCACCGTTACCCGCAGTGAGGTCGAAGACTTTCTGTTTCACGAGGCGGATCTTCTCGATACCTGGCAACTTGACGAATGGGCGAAGCTGTTTACCGACGACGGCGAGTATCTGATTCCGCCGACCGACCTGCCAGACGGTGACCCGGCCAAACATTTGTTCCTGGTCTACGACGACCGTCACCGCCTCGGAGAACGCGCCAAGCGTCTGGGCAAGAAAACCGCGCACGCCGAGTTTCCGCATTCGCGCACGCGGCATCTGATCACCAATGTGCGCATCGCACAGGATGCAACGACGGTCAATGCCACTTGCAATTTCGTGGTCTACCGCTCCAAGAATGGCGTCAACGACGTCTACCCCGGCCATAGTCTTTACCGCCTGGTGGTGCAGGCCGATGGCAGCTTCAAAATACGTAGCAAGCGCGCGGTGCTCGATGTCGATACGCTGCGTCCGCAAGGCAAGGTAAGCATCATTCTCTGAGGCGACAAAAGTGGCTGATACAGCAACGTACGCCGGGCAGGTGGCCATCGTCACCGGCGCGGGCAAGGGCACGGGCGGTCTGGGCCGGGCGATTGCCGAGCGCCTTGCTGCGGGCGGCGCGCGCGTGATGGTGTCTGATGTCGACCCCAAGGTGGCTGAGTCAGCGAGCGAGATCAGCGCCGCGACCGGGGCGGCCACCCTGAGTTTCACCGGCTCACTCGCCGATGAGGCCAACGTCAAGCGCATGGTGGATCAGACCATCGGCGCCTGGGGGCGCGTCGACATTCTCATCAACAATGCGGGCGGCGGCATCATCAAGCCGTTTCTGGAACACGATGCCGCATCGTTGAAGGAAACCATCGATCGCAATCTGTGGACGGCGATCTGGTGTTGCCACAAGGTGCTGCCGCACATGATTGCGCAAAATTACGGGCGCATCGTCAACATCGGGGCGGATTCGCTGCGCACCGGGATTCCCAACCATGCCGGCTACAACGCCGCCAAGGGCGGCGTGGTCGGCATGAGCGTGGCGCTGGCGCGCGATTTTGCCGCGCATGACATCACCATCAACACGGTGTCGCCCTGTCTCATCAACACATCGCGGTTTCAGGCCTTGAAGCAGACCGACCCGGCGCTGGCGGAAAAGTTTGAACGGGTGATACCCAAAGGCCGCGGCGTCGCCATTGATGAAGTGGTCGATGCCGTATGCTTCCTCGCCAAGCGCGAAACCGGATTCATCACCGGGCAGGAAATCAGCATCAACGGCGGCAGCGCGATGCCTTGATGTGGTCAACGCTAAGGTCAACGGTCAGGTCAACAGGAAAACCCTCATGAAATGTTCAAGGCTTTTGATCGGTCGCGCTGCAGTAGCGGCGCTGGCGCTGACCTTCTCCGCGGCGACGCTGGCGCAGGCCTACCCCAATCGGCCAATCCGCATCGTTGTCCCTTATCCCGCGGGCGGCGCCACCGACCAGATGGCGCGCATCATCCAGCAACCGCTGTCGGAAATTCTCGGTCAGCCGATCATCATCGACAACAAGGCCGGCGCGGGCGGCGCAATCGGCACGGATGCCGTGGCCAAGGCCGCGCCCGATGGCTATACGCTGGACTTCGGCAATGCCGGGCCCAACTCCATGGGCCCGGCGATCAAGAAGACGCCTTATGACCCGATCAAGGATCTGGCGCCGGTGTCCTTCGTTGCGAATGTGCCGCTGTTTCTGGCGGTGCATCCGTCGATGCCGGTCAACAGCGTGAAGGAGCTCATTGAGTTGGTGAAAGCCAATCCCGGAAAATACAACTTCGGCTCCGTCGGCATCTCTTCGGCATCGCACCTGATCGGCGAGTACTTCAATTTCCAGACCGGCCTCAAGATGACCCACATTCCCTACAAGGGCGGTGCACCGGCCATGCTCGGCTTCATCGGCGGCGAAGTGCAGGTGATGTTCATGACCGGCCTTGATGGCTTGCAGCACGCGCGCGCGGGCAAGCTCAAGGTGCTGGCGATTGCGACCGAGAAGCCGACCGATCTTGCACCGGGCGTGGCCACGGTTGCCGAGACAGTGCCCGGATTCGACGGCTCCGTATGGTTCGGACTGCTGGCGCCGGCCGGCACGCCGCCGGACATTATTGCGAAGGTGCGCGATGCGGTGGCGCAGGCGGTGACCCGGCCCAATGTAAAGAAAGCGTTCGGCGATCTTTCCGCTGATCCGGTGGCCAACACGCCGGCTGAATTCTCGCGTGTGATTGCCGCCGAACTGGCGCAATGGCAGCGGGTTGTCAAAGAGTCAGGCGCGAAATTCGAATGATGGCAGAGACGAAATTCTGAGGAAACTGCGCCATGATCCGCTACAAAAAGCTTGGCTATGTCGCGCTCAACGTGTCCGACCTTGAACGCTCCAGGGTGTTCTATCGCGACACGCTTGGCTTGCAGCCGGTGCAGAGTGATCAGAGCGAGCAGGGCGGCGCGGATGCACCACTGTTTTTCCGCTGCGACTGGGACCATCACAACATCATGCTCTTCCGAGGGGCCAAGCCGGGCCTGAAGCGGATCGGGTTCGAGATGGAATCCGCTTCCGAGCTGGATCGCTTGTCGGCCCGGCTCAGGTCAAAAAATCTCGATGTGCGGGACGTGCCCGCCGAAGAATGCGCGCGCTTTCATCAGGGCCGCAG
>JANLTL010000698.1:0-17896 GCA_031362905.1 Burkholderiales bacterium
GGGCTGCGTCAGCCGCATCTATACCGATCTGGCCACCCTCGAAGTGACACCCGATGGCCTCTAGGCAGTCGACTGGATCGAAGGCCTGGAGTTCGATGAACTGCTGCGCCTGTCCGGGGTACCGATCGCGCGACCTTGAAACATCGCACGGCTGAACGGTCGCCGCGCGCCTGAATCAAACCATTGAAACCGCACCCAAGCAGGTAAGGAACACATGACTACAAATCACAAAATCGGCTGGATCGGACTGGGGCGCATGGGCGAAGCCATGGCGATTCGCCTGCTCAAGAACAAATGCGACGTGTCAGTCTGGAACCGTACCGCGGCCAAGGCTGAGCCGCTCAAACCCTATGGCGCGAAGATCGTCGCGGCGAAGCCCGACTTGAGCGGCTGCGACATCGTTTTCACCATGGTGTCGACCACCGCGGACTTGAAGCAGGTGCTGTTCGAGGCCGGCGGATTGTTGTCGGGCTCGGCCAAGCCGCGGATGGTGGTGGACTGCTCGTCGATCTCGCAGGAAGGCTCGGCTGAGGTGCGTGCCGGGCTCGAAAAGCGCGGAATCGCGTATCTGTGTGCGCCGGTTTCCGGCAATGCCAAGGTGGCCAAGGCCGGCAAATTGTCGGTGGTGGCGTCCGGCCCCAAGGCTTCCTACGACGTTGTGCGCCCCTATCTCGCCATGCTTGGGCGCTCCGAGATCTGGCTGGGCGAAGGCGAACTGGCGCGCATCTGGAAGATCGCACACAACACCATGTTTGGCGTCATCATCCAGACCTTCTGTGAAGTCGCCGTGCTGGCCGAGAAGGCCGGCATTCCGCGCCACGTGTTTCTCGAATCGATCAACAACTCGGTGTTGGGTTCGATGTACACCAAGTACAAGACGCCAACCCTCGCCAACCTCACGTTCGACAAGGTGACCTTTACGCCGCAGCTGTTGTTGAAGGACATGGACCTGGGCATGAGTGCCGCCAAGAAATACGGCGTCACCATGCCGGCTGCCGCTGCCACCCGCGAGTCGATTTCGAGTCTGGTCGGGCGCGGGCACGACAATGTCGATTTTTCGATTCTGCTGGTCGAGCTGGCCAAGAGCGCCGGGCTCGAACTGACACCGGACAATGTCGAGATGAGCGACGGGCTGGAGTCGTAATTCCATGGCGGTTACCCAAGAGCGCACTTTGATTCGTGGTGCGATGATCGTCTCGATGGATGAGGCGGTCGGCGACCTGACTGGCGACATTCTGGTCGACGGCGAGCAGATCGCCGCGATCGGCCCTGGTCTGAAGGCGGCGGATGCGGACGTGATCGATGCATCGGGCTGGATCGTGATTCCCGGCCTGATAAACGCGCACATGCACACTTGGCAGACGGCGCTGCGCGGCGTGGCCGCCAACTGGACCCTGCTCGAATATTTCAAGCATGTGCATGCAGGCCTGGCCACGGTGTTCAAGCCGGAAGACATCGGCATTGCCAACCTGATGGGTGGCCTGAATCAGATCAACTGCGGCACCACCACACTGGTCGATTGGTGCCACAACAATCCGACGCCAGAGCATGCGGACGCCGGCATTGATGGACTGGTCGCGTCCGGCATTCGCGCGGCGTTTTTTCACGGTAGCCCCAAGCCTGACCCCAAGCCGGGGCAAAAACCGTTTTGGGAAGTACCGCACCCGCGGCATGAGGTCGAGCGCTTGTTGAAGAACTGGCTGCCCACCAGGGATGGCCTGGTGACGCTTGGTCTGGCGATTCTTGGCCCGCATTACTCGACGCTCGATGTAGCCTTGTCCGACTTCGCTCTCGCCCGCGAGTTCGGCCTGATCGCCTCGATGCACCAGGGCGGCGGCGCGGCCAGAACACCGGAAGGCTGGGAGCGCCTCGAAGCGGCCGGCCTGCTCGGTGACAACATCAACATCGTCCATGGCAACAATCTGTCGGACGAGCAACTCAAGAAATTCGTTGACCTTGGCATGAGTTTTTCACTCACCCCCGAGAACGAAATGGTGCAGGGCCACGGCCACCCAATCACCGGGCGCTTGCGCAAACTCGGTACCGGCCCAACGCTCGGCGTCGATCTCGAATCGGTGATGTCGGGCGACATGTTCACCGTGGCGCGCATCGCGCTGGCAATGCAGCGGGCGCTGGACAACGCCGACTATCGCGCCGCGCACGGCACCATCCCCGACACCTCGACCATTCCCGTGCGCGAAGCGCTGACCTGGATTACCACGCGCGGCGCGAAGATGCTGCGCATGGAAGACCGCATCGGTTCACTGACCCCGGGCAAACAAGCCGACCTTGTGCTGATCGACGCCACGCAAATCAACATGCAGCCGGTGCACGACCCTATCGCCGCCGTGGTGATGCAGACCAGCCTCGCCAACATCGACTCGGTGATGATTGCCGGGCAATGGAAAAAGCGCCACGGCAAACTGCTCTATGCCGACCTGCCAGCGCGCCAGCGTGAACTCGCCGCATCCGGAAATCGCATGTTGACCGAACTTGGGTTGAAGCGGGCAGCATGAGTACCGGGCCAATTGTCCTGGAGTTGAGGCACCTGGCATGAACGCGTCCACCGCACTCCCCACCATTGGCTTCATCGGCAGCGGCAAGATGGGCCTGCCCGCGGCCCGCATTGCGTCGCGGTGAGCATGCGGGCCCTGCAACCAATCTACTGCTCGGCAGTCAAATGCGCAGTCGAATGCGCGGCCAAGTTCGCGGCCAACAGCGCGCAATTTGATTTCTGACCCTACGATTCATCACTACAAAAACAGGAGACAAGCATGAACAAGCGTACTCTCATCCAGGCAGCGCTGGCCTCACTCGCGCTCTCGGCTGCACCGCTCGCGCTGGGCCAGGCCTACCCGAACAAACCCATCAAGTTCGTGGTGCCGTTCACCGCGGGCAGCTCGTCCGACATCATCGGCCGCTCGTTCGCCGACGCGATGGGGCGCAGCATGGGGCAGAACATCATTGTCGAAAACCGCGGCGGCGCCGGTGGCACCATTGGCGCGGCGCAGGTGGCGCGTGCCGATCCGGACGGTTACACCTTGTTGGTGAACACCAACGCGCACACTGTGAGTCCGGCGATTTATTCGAATTTGCCCTTCGACACGCTCAAGGATTTCATCAACATCGCCGGTCTGGCCGCGGTGCCCAATGTGCTGATCACGTCGCCGGGCAAGTACAAAAACCTCGCCGACTTCATCGCGCAAGTCAAGACCAAGCCGGCCAACTCGCTCAACTACGCCTCGGCCGGCATCGGCAGCGCCACGCATCTGAACGCGGAAAAATTCATGATGATGGCGGGCATTGATTTGCAGCACATCCCGTTCAAGGGAACGCCCGAGGCGATCACGGAAGTGGCGGCGGGACGCCTGGAGTTTTACTTCGCGCCGATCAATGCCGCGATGGGCCTCATCAAGGACGGCAAGATCGCCGCGATGGGTATCAGCACCGCGCGCCGTTCGCCCTTGCTGCCCGAGGTGCCTACCACCAGCGAAGCGGGCGCACCCAATTCGGATTACGCGCTGTGGGTCGGCATGTATGCGCCAGCGAAGACGCCGGCCGACATCGTCATGCGCTTGCATGCCGAGGTGACGAAGGCGGCCAACTCCCCGGACCTCAAAGACCGCTTGACCAAAATGGGCGCTGATGCGATGCCCGGTAACCTGGCCGAGTTTGATGCCTTCGTGCGCAAGGACATCGAGGTGTCCGGCCAAATTGCGAAACGCGCGAAAATGCAGGCGCAGTGAGGCTCTGGCCACGCCACCTCCCGTTTGTGACACCCTACCATTGCCAGTTCATTGAAGGAGATCACCATGCTCAATCTTGACCAGAACACGATCACCCAGGAAGCCTTGCGCCGCCTCGAAGGCTGTACCGATCCGCGCTTCAAGCAAATCATGACCAGTCTTACCAATCACCTGCACGATTTCGCGCGTGAGGTAGAGCTGACGGAGGAGGAGTGGATGCAGGGCATCGAGTTCCTGACTGCCGTGGGTCAAAAGTGTGACGACAAACGCCAGGAATTCATCCTGCTCTCTGATACGCTCGGTTTGTCAATGCTGGTCGTCGCGCTCAATCACCAGAAGCCGGCCGGCTGCACCGAAGCGACTGTGTTCGGCCCCTTTCATACCGACAAGGCTTCCACCTTCAAGAACGGTGATGATATTTCGATGGGGGCCGCCGGTGAGCCGGCCTTTATTCGGGGCCAGGTGCGCGGGCTCGATGGCAAGCCGGTGCCGAACGCGCTGCTGGACATCTGGCAAGCTGACGGCGATGGCATTTACGACGTGCAGTACACCGACAAGGACGACGCGCTATTCGCACGCGGGCGCTTGAACGCCGACAAGGACGGCAAATTCTGGTTTCGGAGCATCCTGCCGGAGTTCTACTCGATCCCGGTCGATGGCCCGGTCGGTGAATGGATGGGCCGCGCCAAGCGCCACCCCTACCGTCCCGCACATCTGCACTACATGCTCCAGGCGCCGGGTTATGAGAAGCTGGTCACGCATGTGTTCCGCCGTGACGATCAGTACCTCGAATCGGATGCGGTGTTCGGGGTGCGCTCGTCGCTGGTGTCTGATTGGGTGCGTCAAGAACCAGGCACTGCGCCTGATGGCAGCAAGATGGACAAGCCGTTCTACACCCTCGATTTTGATTTCGTCCTGGCGCCGGCAAAGTAACTTGCCGGAATAAATAGGGTCTGACCCCCATTGATTGGCGATGTCAGAGACCATCCAAACCGACGTCATCATCATTGGTGGCGGCCCGACCGGCCTCGTGCTCGCGCACGAGCTCGGACGGCGCGGCGTACGGGCAGTACTGTTTGACGACAAGCCCGACTCTTCCAGTCTGCCCGCCGCCAACGCGACGCAAGCGCGCACCATGGAGCATTTCCGCCGGCTCGGCCTGGCCGACGAGATGCGTGCCCAGGGCCTGCCTGCTGATTATCCGACCGATGTGACCTACTGGACGCGGTTTGGCAAGCACGAGCTGGCGCGCTTCGAGTTGCCCGCCTCGCGCGATGCGCGTGCCATGATCAAGACGCTGTCGGGCTCGTGGAGCGCAGCCGAACTGCCGCACCGCTGCTCGCAGATGTACATCGAGCGCATCCTCAAAAAGCGCGCCGCGCAATTGCCGTCCGTTGATGTGCGATTTGGCTGGCGCGTCGAGTCCTTTGAGGATCATGGCGGCCATGTCAGCGTGCAGGGCGTATGCCTGAAGACGGTCTCCCACCAAGGGTTTCAGGCGCATTACCTGGTGGGATGCGATGGCCCGCGCAGCATGGTGCGCAAGCAGCTGGGGATTTCGTACGAAGGCGAGGGCGGCAAGAAGCGCGATTTCATGGGCGGGCAGATGCATGCCATCCATGTCAAGGCGCCCGGCTTGTACGACTTCATCAAGCAGAAGCGTGCCTGGATGTATTGGGCATTCAACCCGGAGCGGCGTGCGTTCATGGCCGCGATCAACGGGGTCGATGAATTTGTGTTTCACACGCAGTTGAAGGACGACGACTCCGAGCATCCTTCCGATGCGGATGCGCATGCGATGTTCTGCAAGGCGCTGGGTGCCGAGATCGATGTGAGCTTCCTCGCGCGCCTTTCCTGGAAGGCAGGCTTTACGCTGGTGGCCGAAGAATATGCCCGCAACCGCGTGTTCATGGCCGGGGACGCCGTCCATCTGTTCACGCCGGCGGGAGGGCTCGGCTACAACACCGGGGTCGAAGATGCCGTCAATCTCGGCTGGAAGCTGGCTCATGTGATCAAGGGATACAGCCCGCCAAGCCTGCTCGATAGCTACGAGATCGAGCGCAAGCCGGTTGCGCTTCGCAACACGGCGTTTGCCCGCAAGTTTGCCGATTCCCTGGGATTGTTCGCGCCGCATGCGCAGATTGAAGAAGATTCCGCACGCGGCGCCGAGCTGCGTGCCGAGGCCGGCACCTATTTCAATGCCCATGCGCGCGCCGAGTTCAATATCCCGGGCATCACCTTCGGTGCGCGCTATGACGGCTCGCCGATTATCGTCAGTGATGGCACCACTCCGCCTCCCGACGAAGCGAATCGCTACACGGCGACTGCGTGTCCAGGGGGGCGCGCGCCGCACGCCTGGTTTGACGACGGCGCTTCGCTGTTTGACCGCTTCGGCTTTGACTACACTTTGCTCGCACTGCGTGACGATGGTGCGGCACCAGAGGCGTTCACCCAGGCTGCTGCCGCGTGCGGTGTGCCCTTGAGCATCTTGGTCCTGCCGCCTGGTGCTGCACGCGACGCCTTGCGCGACGCCTATGAGGCTGACTACGCGCTGATTCGGCCTGACCAAGTCGTGGCGTGGCGCGGGAATGATGCACCGGCTGCCGCCAGCGCGCTCTTTAGGCAGGTGAGAGGGCATGTGCCATGCCCTCTAAACTAGGTTGCGGCTGCAACTGTTGCATCAACCGCCGCGTGGAGCGGCGCGTCACCCACATCGCTGCATCTGCATGACTGGATACCAAACCCGTGCAGTGGTTTGAGTTGTCATGGCAGGTGATCGCCTGGATCATCGCTGTCACCCTGCTGGCGGGCTACGTGCAGGGATTGCTCGGCGTCGGCTACCCGATGCTCGCGACGCCGCTGCTCGCGCTGGTGATCGACCTGCGGACGGCCGTGATTGTGACCGTGCCGGCGGTGATGGTGCTGGCAGTGTTCCTGATCGTGCGTGGCGGTGGCTTGCGCGAGAGTATCGCGCGCTTCTGGTACGTGCCGCTGTGCATGGTGGCTGGTTCGCTCGTGGGGGCGAAGATATTTTTCATCGTCGATGGGTCGTGGCTGTTGCTCGCCCTCGGTGGTGCGCTGCTCTTCTACGTGTCTCTCGACTGGTTAGGGCGCACTGAATTCCCATTCCTCAAACGCCATCCGCATTGGTTCGCCGTCGTGTGCGGGTTGGCGGCAGGGGTGTCCGAATCCTCGATCAATGTCGGCGGGCCATTCTTGCTCGTGTGGTGCCTGCTCGGCGGCCTCGCACCAGTGACGATGATCCAAGTGCTCAATTTTTGCTTTCTCACCGGCAAGATCACGCAAGTCGGGGCGCTCACTGCCGGTGGGGTGCCGGCGCAAGCATGGTTGACCGCGCTGCCGCTGGCTGCGGTGGCCTTGGTGCCGTTTTTCGCCGGCATTCGCATGCGCGAAGGGGTAGACATTGCCACTTACCGGCGCTGGCTGCGCACGTTTCTCGGTTTGATGGCATTGTTGTTGTTCGCGCGTTTCGCGACACTGGCCTGGGTGGCCTGAGCCCGCGTCTGCCCTTGCCGGGGCCTTGAGCCTACAATCCGGGTTCGCTTTTTTTTATCTTCCCTCCAGGACACTTCATGAGCACAGAACAAGACATCCTCGCCCTTGAAAACCGCCGCTACAAGGCCATGGTCGAAGCCGACAAAGCCACACTCGATGAATTGCTGGCCGACGATCTGACCTACACCCACTCGAATGCGGTGGTGGACACCAAGCAAAGCTACATCGATGGCATCCTCGGTGGCCGCTGGGCCTATGCCAAGGCGGAACGCCCCGAAGAAAACATCGCCGTGTTCGGCGATTGCGCGCGCGTCACCGGGCACGTGCGCCTGACGCTAAATAATGCAGACGGCACTACGCGCAGCGTCAATGGCCGCTTCATGAACCTCTGGGTCAAGCGCAATGGCAAGTGGCAACTGACCGGTTGGCAGAGTACGCCGATTCCTGCGCCGGCAAACTAAATCTGCGCTGGTTGTTTCACCAGAGTTCTCATTTTTTCAACGAACAGAAAGACATCATGACCACTGCTGACAAAACCTCCATTGATCTGGTTTTCACCGACGCGCGCTCGCAAAACGGCTGGACTGACAAGCCGGTATCGGACGACCAGCTGCGCGCGATTTACGACATCGCCAAATGGGGCCCGACCTCGATGAACTGCCAGCCGGCGCGCATCCTGTTCCTGCGCACGGCTGAAGCAAAAGCGCGTTTGGTGCCCTGCATGTCGCCGGGCAACCAAGCCAAAACGTCAAGCGCGCCGGTGGTGGCGATCATCGGCTACAACCCCGAGTTCTACACCGAGTTGATCAAAAACTTTGCACACAACCCGAACGCCCGTGGCATTTTTGAGGGCAAGGAGCCGCTGATTCAAAGCACCGCGTTCCGCAACGGCACGCTGCAGGGCGCCTATTTGATGATTGCAGCACGCATGCAGGGTCTCGATTGCGGCCCGATGTCCGGGTTTGATCCGGCCAAGGTGGACGCCGAGTTCTGGGCCGGCACACCGGTCAAGACCAACTTCATTGCCGGCATCGGCCACGGCGATGCCTCCAAGGTAATGGGGCGCCTGCCGCGTTACCCGTTTGATGAGGCGTGCAAGCTGCTCTGATGCCTGTGCGGTTCAGAGCCGCTGTTTAATCCAATGTTCAATACACAAAGGGCGCCGCGCGGCGCCCTTTGTGCTTGTGGTGCGCTGACGCCAGCGTCGTCACATGGCGGGCATCAGCCGCCGCCCAGCCCTTTGCCCGATTCCAGAATAATCCGCGTGGTCCTGGTGTAGTGCGCCTCGAGCGCAGCGCAAGCCCCATCCGGGTCGGCAGCGACAACAGCATCAACCACCGCGCGGTGCTCCGCGAGCTCATTGCGTGACTTGTAGGCACGCTTGACCGCGAGTTGGCGGTAGCGATACGCCTGGTCGTAGAGTTGTTCGCAAAAACCGATCAGCCAGCGCGAACCGCAGTTGCCGACCAGCGCCATGTGCAGCGCACGATGCAGTTTTTCCCACTCAGGGTTTTCGTTGTAGCGCGTGCTCGAGAGTGAGCGGGTGGTTTTCGAGAGACGGTGCAAGGCGACTACCACGCTCTCTTCCCAAGCAGGCTGCTTCAGTTCCATGGATTTACGCAGAGCGAGGGTCTCGACCCAGATGCGTGTTTGCGCCAGTTCGCGCAGGGCGTCTTCGCTCACTGGCGCAACAGCAAACCCGCGCTGCTCAAGATGCAGCACCCATCCTTCAGCCGCGAGCCGGTTGAGCGCCTCGCGTACTGGCGTGGCGCCGGTGTCGTACTGACCTCGCAAGGACTCGATACCAAGCTTCTGGCCAGGCGCCAAGCGACCCGACAGCACGTCTGCGCGCAAGCGCTCGTAGGCCGACGCGATCAACGTGGTGGAGGTTTCCATGGGTCGATTGTAATAAACGACAAAAACATTGACAAGTGTGTTTTATCGATTTTAATATCAGTTTCGAAATTTCATCGATTTATTCGTTTTTTTGTCCGGGAACTGTTCATGGTCGGATTGTCTGGGGCGCTGCAGCCCGCGCGCAACGAAGGTCAAAGCACCGCTGGCGTTGACGTGTCGAGCGTTACTGAAGCAGTGGCGGCAACGTTCGTGCAGGCGCAGACGCCCAGGATGGCAGCGTTGTTGCCGATGCTGGTGCGGCATGCCCACGCGTTCATCCGTGAGGGTCAGGTGACGCACGCTGAATGGCGCGCGGGCTTGGCGTTCCTCAATGCGTGCGGCGATATCACCACTGCTGAGCGCAATGAGTTTTCGCTGCTGTCGGACATTCTCGGGATTTCGTCCTTGGTGGATCTGCAATCACATCAGGCCAATGCCACGCCGGGCAGCGTGCTCGGACCGTTTCACAACCACGACTCGCACTGGGTTGATAACGGCGCAGATCTGATCGCCGGCCAACCGGGGGAACCCGTACTGTTTTTGGGCCGCGTTTGTGATGTGGACGGCAAGCCGCTACAGGGTGCCAGCATCGACTTCTGGCAGAACGCGGCCAATTCCCTTTATCCCGCGCAGGATCCTGCACAAGACCCTCACAACCTGCGTTGCAAATTGAATTGCGCTGCAGACGGCAGCTTTGTGATTCGCACCGTGCGGCCGCAGCCTTACAGCGTTCCCTACGATGGTCCGGTCGGGAAAATGCTGACTGAAGCCAATCGCCACTGCATGCGTCCGGCACATTTTCATTTAATTGTCGCGGCGCCGGGTTACCAGACCCTGGTGACCGAAGTGTTCCCCGACGATAGTGAGTATCTCGATTCCGACGCGGTATTCGGCGTACGCAAGGGCCTGACGGTCCGGCTGGTCCAGGTCCACGATGCGGCGCTTGGCACGCAACACAAAATCGCGGTACCGTTCCGACTCGCGAAATTTGAGTTTCGCCTCGGGCGCGCATGAATCTGCACCATCATTGCAATTAATCAGGAGACACCACATGAAAACAGAATTGATCCGAAAGACGATGTCACTTGTGCTGGCGTGCGTTGCGGCCTGCATGGCGTTCGCTGCCATTCCTGCGGCCGCCCAGGCATGGCCGGCACGCAACATCACGGTCATCGTTCCCCTCGCCGCTGGCACCGGGATGGACACACTGGTGCGCCTGTATTCCGAACGCCTGTCGCAGGCGGTGGGCAAGCCGGTCATCATCGACAACCGGCCAGGTGCCGCCTTGATGCTGGGTGTGACCGCGCTTTCCAAGGCTGCAGCCGATGGCTACACGCTGGGGGTTGCGACCGCGCCTGCGATGGCGATCAACCCGACGCTGTACAAGCAGGTGGCTTACGATGTCGACAAGGATTTCGTGCCGATTTCGCTCTACGTCAAGTCGCCGTTTATTTTGGTGATCAACCCGACCCTCGGCCCACGCAATGTGACCGAATTGATCAAGTACACCAAGGACAACACCGGCAAGCTCAGTTACAGCACGCCCGGCAGCGGCGCCGCCCAACATCTGGCGATCGAGTTCATGAAGCAAAAATTCAATCTCGACATTACGCACATTCCGTACAAGAGTAGTCCGCTCTCGGTGGCTGACATCATGGCCGGGCATATCACCATGGCATTTGCCGAGGCCGGCATCGCACTGCCTCTGATTCGTGAAGGCAAACTGCGTGCGCTGGCGGTTTCCTCACTCTCACGCCTGCCGAGTCTGCCGGAAGTGCCGACCTTTGCCGAAGCCTCAGGCTCGCCCGATTTTGAGGCGGTGTCATGGCACGTCCTGCTGGCGCCGGCCGCCACGCCGCCAGAAGTCGTCAGCCGCCTTCAGCAGGAAATGAAACGCATTTTGGCGACGCCGGAAGTGCAGCAACGCATAGCCAGCCTCGGCTTGATCCCATACGATGCACCGTCGACTGCCGCGATCAATCAGTACATGCGCGCCGAGCGCGAAAAATGGAGCGTTTTGGTGAAATCGCTCGGTCTGGTCGGTTCGCAGTGACGCTGATAGCCCGGGGGTATCGCGCCGTCGCCGTCCGCCAGGCTCTGTTTGGCCTGGCTGCCGCCGGCGTTTTCACTTTGAGCCTGAGCGCACAAGCGCAATCACCCGACTATCCACGGCAAAAGGCGATCACCATCGTTTCACCGACTGCTGCCGGCAGTGCGGCGGACACCATCGCCAGACTGGTGGCGCAAAAATTCGGAGAGTCGTTCGCCTCTTCTTCGATTGTCGAAAATCGGCCCGGTGCGGGTGGCAACATCGCCGCGCAACATGTCAAGCGCGCCGCGCCGGACGGCTACACCCTGTTCGTGCACAGCAACTCGTTGGTGATCAATCCG
Source organism: Burkholderiales bacterium (assembly GCA_031362905.1). Taxonomy (GTDB): domain Bacteria; phylum Pseudomonadota; class Gammaproteobacteria; order Burkholderiales; family JAEUOS01; genus CANJDH01. The sequence continues at coordinate 11,550 of JANLTL010000698.1, forward strand.
AGCATTTATGCCAATGCAGGATATGACGCGCAAAAGGACTTTGTCGCCGTGCTGCAGGGGCCGCGAACGCCCAATCTGATTGGCGTGCACCCGTCGGTGCCGGCCAACAATCTGGCCGAGTTGATTGCCCTGGCGCGAAAACAGCCGCTGAGCTATGCATCGTCGGGGGTCGGCACCACCGCGCATTTGTCGATGGAGCGCATCAAGCTGTTGGCCGGCATCGAGATGACGCATGTGCCCTACCAGCCGGCACAGGCTACCGGTGCTGCGGTTGCCGGACACGTACAGGTAGTACAGACCTCCATGCCGCCGACGATTCCGCAGGTCAAGGCGGGGCGCCTGAAGGCGATTGCGGTAACCGGCGCACAGCGCTCGCCGGCGCTGCCCGACGTGCCCACCGTCGCCGAATCGGGCTACGCAGGTTTTGATGACGTCACCTGGTTCGGCTTTTTTGCCCCTGCCGGTACGCCCGCCGAGGTGGTGGCGCGGCTGAACGCAGAGCTGAACCGGATCTTTGAACTCGATGATGTCAAGGTGCGGCTGGCGGCGCTCGGCTTTTCGACAGCACGCAATACGGCGGCGGAATTTGCTGACGTGATCAGCAGGGAAATTCCCAAATGGGCCAAGGTCGCCAAGGATTCCGGCGCCAAGGCTGAATGACACCTCGAAAGGAACGCGCAATGGCAACCGGTAACTGGCAAGGCATGGTGGAAGGCATCAAGGGAAAAGGCATGCTGGCCAAGCGCATGTACGCAGTCTTCACCAGTCCCACGGGGGGCATGGAGGCGATCATGCAAAACCTTGAGGAACATTTGGCCTACCAGGTCGATCTGGAAGCGCGCGGCATCATGTTTGGTGCCGGGCCGTTCGCCAATGATGCCGAGACCGACTGGGAAGGCGAGGGCATGGTGATTGTGCGCGCTGCGTCACTCGAAGAGGCCAAGGCGATTGCCGAGGCGGATCCGATGCACAAGTCGGGCGCGCGCAAATTTCGAATTCGCCCCTGGCTGCTCAATGAAGGCTCCTACACCGTCACGGTGCGCTACTCACAACAGTACCGGGCCATCGCCTGAATTCCACGACCAGTCGTCGCAAATCAGTACCCAAACGGAGATACATCATGGCAGTTGTACGAGAAAAAACCACCATCAAAATGCGCATGCAAGGCGCGGCTGCTTCGCATTCACGCACCGACGTCAGCATTCGCGGGTTGACCAAGATCATCGACGAACCGGTCGAGCGCGGCGGCACCAACCTCGGCATGAGCCCGACCGAGACCTTTGCCGCCGCGCTGATCGGCTGCACCAACGTGATCAGCCACAAGATTGCCCACAAGAACGGGGTCGAATTCCAGAGCATGAACATTCGACTGGAAGCCGACTTTGACCGACGTGGTGTGACCTTGATGGAAGAGGTTGCCGTGCCGTTCCCGGCGATGGTGCTGCACATCGACGTGACGACGGCGGCAACGCCTGACCAGATCGAGCAGATCAAGTCGGAGCTGGCGATGTATTGCCCGATTGCCAAGGTGGTGAGGGCATCGGGCACCGTGCTGACGGAAAACTGGACGGTTACCGCACCTGGGTCGGCCAATTGATCAAATGTAAGTTTCTAGCGATCTGTTTGGCGTAAGGGAGTTGAAGATGACAGGATTGATCAAACGTATCGCGTGTGGTTGGCTGCTCGCGTTGACATGCGGGATAGCGGCTCAGGCGCAAGCGCCGGGAGCGGCGCCACCGGCGCCCGTTGCGGCTGACGAATTTCGCGTCACCTTGCTTGGCACCGGCAGTCCCGCGCCGGTAATGCGGCGGTTTGGTCCTGGCGTACTTGTGCAGGCCGGGGGCCGCAACCTGTTGATCGATAGTGGGCGGGGCGTCACCCAACGTCTGTTTCAGTTGGGGATCAAGCTCGGCGCCGTCGATACGCTGTTCATCACCCATCTGCATTCTGACCATATCGTCGGCATCCCGGACCTCTGGCTGACCGGATGGCTGGAGGCTGGCTATGCACAACGCAAGGGACCGTTTCGCGTGATGGGACCTGCTGGTTCGCAGAATCTGATGGACGGCCTCGTCAAGGCCTTCGACTGGGACATCAAGGCACGCATTGCCGATCAGAATCTTGACCCGGCGAACTTGAAGCCAGAGGTCACTGAGGTCAAGGAGGGCATCATCTATGACCAGGGCGGCGTCAAGGTCACCGCGTTTGCCGTCAATCACGGCGAGTTGCTGCACCCGGCGTTTGGTTATCGAGTGGACTATGCGGGACGTTCTGTGACGATATCGGGGGATACCAAGTTAAACGAGAACCTGATCAATCACGCCACCGGCACTGACCTCTTGATTAATCAGGTGGCGGCGGCACGTGAAGCCTTGCTGGAAAATCCGGTGTTCAAGGTCATCCTGGACCACCATACCAAGCCCGAGGAAGCTGGCGTCGTGTTTACCCGCACCAAGCCCAAGCTGGCGGTGTATTACCACTTTGTGCTGCTTGGCTCGCCAACTGTGCCACCGATTACTGAAAAAGAAGTCGTTGACCTGACACGCAAGACCTACACCGGACCGCTGGTGGTAGGAGAAGATTTGATGGCATTCCGGATTGATCGCGATCAGGTCGTGCAACTGCCGGCGAAGTAAGCGGTTCGGAGAATAGGCGCGATGGGCGAACAACTCAAGAGCGTGGCAAGCAGCTTGACGCTGGCGTTGGCAGCGAAGATTGTAGATGCAGCGATAGCTGTGCGGCAGCGTGAAGGCTTGTTGCCACTTGCGGTGGCCGTACTCGACGCAGGCGGCAACCTGGTCGCATTCAAGCGTGAGGATGGTTCTGGTGTGATGCGCTTCGACATCGCTTTTGGCAAGGCGCATGGTGCATTGGGGATGGGCATGTCGTCGCGCCTGATCCGTGACCGTCTCAAGGAGCGGCCCGCATTCCAGAGCGCGTTGGCGGCGGCATCTGGCGGTCGCTTCATTCCGGTGCCGGGTGGTGTGCTGATCCTCGACGGCGCGGGCAACGCGATTGGCGCGGTCGGTATCAGCGGTGATGCGTCGGACAAGGATGAGTATTGCGCCATTTCCGCCGCACATGAAGCCGGCTGTGCGAGCGAACCCGCAGCGCCCCATCCCGAATGGCGCACGGCCGGTCTTTGACCAGGCTTAAATCGGCAAATTCCTGGAGACAAGCATGCAACGACGTGACCTGATCAAACTCGGCCTGATGGGCGCCTTGCCCTGGCAAATGGCTGAGCTCTACGCGCAGGCTGCCTATCCGGCGCGGCAGTTACGCCTGGTGGTGCCATTTCCACCCGGCGGACCAACTGATATTTTCGCGCGGCAATATGCGCAGCGCCTTGCCGTGGTACTCGGCCAGCCCGTGATCGTGGAGAACAAGAGCGGCGCCAGCGGTGCGATTGGTTCGCTTGATGTCAAGAATGCTGCGCCGGATGGTTATTCGCTGCTGTTTGGCACTGCCACCACGCATAGTTTGTACGACGTGATCAGCAAGCAGCCCCAGTACAACTCGCTAACCGACTTCAGTCACATCGCGATTGTCGGAGGTGCATCTGCCGCATTTGGCGTGCATCTGGCAGGGCCACAGATGCTCAAGGGTTTGCTCGACCAGTCACGCGCCATGCCGGGAAAACTGCAATACGGCTCGCCCGGTGAAGGCACGACACTGCATTTGGCCACCGAGCGCATGAAACGGGCGGCCGGCAATTTCGATATTGAGCACATTCCATTCAAGGGCAGTGCGCAGTCGCTGCAGGCCTTGCTGGGCAACCAGATCAGCATGACGGTCGATACGCTCGGGCCCTTGATTCCCCACCACAAGGCGGGCAAGCTCAAGATCGTCGCGGTGGCCGGGGCCAAACGCTCACCGCTGGTGCCCGATGTGCCGACTGTAGACGAAGCCATCGGTACGCGCGGGTTCGAGGCGGTGTTGTGGAATGTGGTGGCTGCCCCGGCAAAGCTGGCGCCGACAATCCTTGCCACTCTCGCCGCCGCATCGGCCAAGGTAATGACAGATGCCACCCTGCATCAGCAACTGTCGAACCTGGCGATTGAGCCGACCGTCGACTCAAGCCCGACGGCTGCTGCCGCCTACATCAAGGCGGAAATAGAAAAATGGCGGCCAGTGGTGGAGGCCTCGGGTGTCAAGCTGTAAGCATCAGGTCAGAATCACCCGCTGACTCCGTCTTGAATCATCCGCGAGGGGCAAGTGATCATGGCCGAATTCATCCACGGAGAAAAAATGAAGAAACTGGTTCGCTGCGGGCTGCTTCGCCGCAGCACAAACGCCACCGCACTCGATTTTTAGCCATGCTTGGCGAAGCCAGGCCGGGATGATTACGCTATAAAAAGGAGCCTACTTCATGATTTCTCGCCGCCGATTGATGACAGGCGCTGCGCTGGGCGCCGGCACAGGTCTGGTCTTGCCAGGCTGCCAAAACCTGGGTCCGGGCGCAAGCGGCAAACGCCTGATTGTCGATGCGCAAGTCCACATGTGGACGCACGCCACGCCCGCGCTGCCCTGGATACCGGGTTTCACGCCGCAACTACCAGAGCCGCTGACGATCGAACGCATCTCGCCGATGATGGACGAGGCGGGCGTGGACCGCGTCGTCATCGTGCCCTCGGTCAACATCAGCGACAACTACGGGATCGAAGCGGCGCGGCGCCATCCCACGCGCTTCGCGGTGATGGGCCGCTTGCCGCTCAATGACCCCAAAGGTGCAGCACTATTGCCCGCCTGGAAAGACCGGCCCGGCATGCTGGGCCTGCGCGCGAGTTTTTTCAGCAAAGAGTCCCAGACCGAGTTCGCCGAGGGCAAGGTAGATTGGTTGTGGCCGGCGGCAGAGAAGGCCAACGTCCCGATCATGTTTCTGGCCTACGGCTTTGTCGCCAAGTTCGGGCCCATCGCGCAGCGCCACCCCGGCCTGCGTCTCATCGTTGACCACTTGGGCGTGAGCAACGCCATGGCCAAGGAAGGCAAGCTGGCCCAGGGCATTGCGGATCTGGTGGCGCTCGCCAAGTACCCCAATGTCAGCGTAAAGCTGTCGAACCTGGTCAATGCCTCGCTGCAGCCCTACCCGTATCGCGACCTGAACGACCATCTGCAACGCGTCGTCGCGGCGTTTGGACCGCAGCGCTGCCACTGGGGTACCGACCTTACCCTGTCTTTCGCGCGGGCCACCTGGCGCCAGCGCCTGACCCACATCACCGAAGAGTTGAAGTTTTTATCCGAGGGCGACAAGGACTGGATCATGGGGCGCTCGATCCTTGCCCGCCTGAACTGGTCTTGAAGCTTGCTGCCTAAGCCAGCGCGCCGATGCTTTGCAAGGCGGCCCGCACCTCGGCGACTCCCTCGACGGAGAGCGGCGCCTGCGGCGGCAAGGGATCGCCGACGTCGTAGCCCTGTAGCTTCAACCCGCCTTTGATGCAGGCCGCCAGGGCATGTTTGGCAAACGCCTGATTGAGACTCCAGAGCGGTTTTTGCAGCGCCATCGCCTTGACCCAATTGCCGCTCTTGCAGACGTTGTAAAGCTCCACGCTCTGGCGCGGCGCCACGCAGGCTGGCCCAGCCATCCAGCCAACGCCGCCGATCATCATCACGCAGGCTGGAATGTGGGCAGATGCCGCAAATACCTGCATCCGGCCTTCCACCTTGTTGATGATCGAGAGCAGGCGGCCGGTATTGAACGAGGCATCCTTGATGTAACCGATGTTGTCGATGCGGCTCAAACGGTCGATCACCGGCAGGCTCAGGTCCGAGCGCTGGAAGTTCGGGTTGGTATACAGCACCACCGGCAGCTTGACGGCGTCGGCGATGGCTTTGAAGTAGCTGTACACCCCTTCGTCACTGATCGGAAAGTAGGCTTCCAGAATGGCGAGGATGCCGTCACAACCCATGCTGGCATAGTCACGCGCCTGGGCGGTCGCATCGGCGATGGTAGTAGCCGCAACACCGGCCACGACCGGGACCCGCCCGGCGGTGGCCTCGACCACCACCTCGACCACGCGGCGGCGCTGGGTCTGGGACAGGTAGGCAAACTCGCCGGTAGAACCCAGCGGCGTGATGCCATGCACGCCGGCCTTGATGAAATCATCGGTCATGCGTGCCAGCACTGGCGCATCGACCGTCCCGTCGGCTTTGATCGGGGAAACGATGTAGGGAAACACACCATGAAAAGCTGAGTGGGGCATTGGTTGAAACTCCGGAGGAAGAAAAGAATGGCGTCAGATGCGCAACCTAAATGATAGAGCAGAGGTCCAGTGGATGTCCGCTGAGGCACGGAGCATGTCAGTGCGCTCACGCACTGTGTCCTGGAAAATGCACGACCTTGGCAAAGT
>JANLTL010000037.1:0-6967 GCA_031362905.1 Burkholderiales bacterium
TTTGTAGAAATTACATAAATTATGTTATACAACTTGCTGTTATTGAAGGGATTTTTTTATTTATCAGGATTTTTCTCCCTAGCGTTGCGCTAGAGCGACAGAAATGGGCTTTGGTGGCCTGCATCGGCACCTGCAAAAAGCAAAACGCCCGTCAAAACGGGCGTTTTACAATCGGGTGCGATGAGCGAACGGAACGGCTCTCCAGCGGGCGCAGATTCCTTACACGTGTGAATCAAGAAACGCCGTCAATTGCGACTTCGACATGGCGCCCACTTTTTTGGCGACTTCCTGGCCGTCCTTGAACAGGATCAGTGTAGGAATGCCGCGAATGCCGAACTTGGCCGGAATTTCCTGATTGGCGTCGACGTCCATCTTGGCGATCTTGATCTTGCCCGCGTAGGTGGTGGCCATCTCCTCGAGCACTGGCGCAATCATCTTGCACGGTCCGCACCACTCGGCCCAATAATCGACCAAAACGGGCTCGCCCGATTTCAGAACGTCGGCTTCAAAACTGGCATCGGTGACATGGGTGATATTGGCGCTCATGATGGGGGCTTTCGGGGTGACGGGGGTTTGGGGTGGTGAGGGGTTTGATTCGGGGTCCTGCGACGCATCAGAAGAGCAGGCAGAGTCGAAATCGCGCTACACCGGCATTGCACGCAAGAATCTGAAATGGTGGAGACGGCAAGTCATGCAATTCGATTATGCTAACAAAATCTGCCTCAACGCGTTTTGCTTGAATCCGCACTTCTGGGCGCTTTTCGAAAAATCAAGGCTGCATGCCCCCGTCCGGCAATTTACCGATTGAACCTGGCAACGCCGGCGGCTTGGACGATCCGCGCAGCCCGGACACACTTCGCCACAGCAGTCTGCGCCGCATTTCCCTCGACGCATCGCCTGCGGTATCCGCGCGTATTGCTGACTTGGTGCTTGCCGAATTCGTCACACCTGATGCGAGCAGCGCGACGCTGATCGTGTCTGATCTGCGTGCCGCCCAAGGTTTGCGGCGCGCCTTTGGGCCGGCTGCGATGCGTCGCGGCCACACGCTGTGCCTGCCGCCGCGCATCATTACCATGCCCTGCGCACTTGCCGAGGCTCTCCCTGCACGCACGATCGAGCCGCCCGCGCGCCGCGCCGAGCGCCTCTATGGCCTGGTGCGCGCACACGGCTGGTATCAGCGTGAATCGCTCTGGGATACCTGCGCTGCCGTCATCGGATTGGCGGATGAACTCGGGGAGGCGCAAGTTGCAACTTTCACTCTGAGCGAATGGCAGCGCGCCATCCGCGCCGCCTACAAACGTGGCGTCGAGCATGCCGACAGCCGCGAAGCCCGTCTGGTGTGGGAGGTGTGGCATGCGGAGTTCGCCGGCGCGGCAGCTACAGCAACTGCAGCATTGACATTGGCGCCATCGGTAGAGCCGCTTGCACCAACAGTTTTCAACGCAATGGCACTGCAATCCCTGGCTGCCGGGGGTTGCGCGCCGCTGTTTGTGCTGAACGCGGGGCAACTGTCGGCACGCTGGCTGCACGCCTTGGAGCAAGCCGCAGCGCGCGCACCGGTAACGCTGATCGAACTTGCACCGCCGCGCTGGACCCGGCTGTTGTGGCGCGATGTCGAATCCGCCGCCATCGAAACAGAGGGAGTGCGGTTGCCCGACATAGAGGTGGCGGCGCTACCCAACATTCGCATCCTCGCCGCCGATTCACTTGAAGCAGAAGCTGCAGCAGTCGAAGTGCAGGTGTGTACCTGGCTGGCGCAAGGCGTGCCCACCATCGCGATCATCGCGTTCGACACCCTGGTCGCGCGGCGCGCTCGCGCTCTGCTGGAGCGCCGCCAGGTACTCCTCGCGGATGAAGCCGGCTGGCGTCTCTCGACCACCTCCGCCGCTACCGCGGTGATGCGCTGGATTGAAGCGGTGTTGGGGGGCATGCCCAGCCGCACCGTCCTCGATTGGCTCAAATCACCTTTCGTGCTCGGCGACCTCGAATCTGCAAAGCGCGAATCGGCGATTGCCGCCATCGAGGACGCTGTACATCGCCATGACATCGCGCGCTTCACGCCCGCGCTGTTGCAAGCGTCAGAGTTGCCGCCGGATGCGATCGCATTGATCCAACGACTGCTTGCTGCCCTGGCTGCGTGGCCGCGTGGCGAACAGGCGTTTGGCACCTGGATGGCGGCTCTGGATGCCGCGCTGGACCAGCTCGGAATCCGCGTGCCTCTGGGTCGTGACGCTGCCGGTGAAGAAGTGTTGATGCTGCTGGCCGAGGTGCAGCGGTCGCTTGCCCCGGTGACGGCTGCTGGTGGGCTGCCCGCCGGGACTGGCCGCCCGGCTGGCGCGGGCAAGTCGGTGGAGCGCGCAGGGTCAGCCCGCGTGAGTGCCGCCGAATGGCGCATTTTTCTCACTGCACAGTTTGAAGCCGCGTCGTACCGCAACCGTCTGATTGACAGCCCGGTGGTGCTCACCACCCTCGAAGGCGCGCAGTGGCGCAGCTTTGATGCCGTGCTGCTGGTGGGCGCGGGCGCCGCGCATCTGAATGCGCGCGTACCGGACGATTTGTTCGTCAATACGGCACTACGCAGCAGCCTCGGTCTCGCCGATGCAGCCACCGGGCGCGATCAATTGCACCGGCGTCTCGGCTGTCTGATCGGTATGGCAGGAAGCGTGGCGGCCACCTGGCGCCGACGGCAGTTGGATGAACAACTGGCGCTTGGCGCACCGTTGGCACGGCTGGAGCTGGCGCGGCGGCTCGCCGGTCTCGCCAGCTGCATCGAATTGTTTGAGGTGGGGCACGACGCGCGTGAGGCGCGTGCATCGTGGCAATCGACCGTGACCCAAGAGCCGGCGAGCGCCGGTGAACAGAGACACCCTGACTCCAGGTTATCCGGCACTTCGCCACCCGCACCGCGCACACCCGGCGGGCTCCCCGACCGCATCACAGTGTCGGCTTATGCCAACCTGCTCGCCTGTCCCTATCGCTTTTTTGCCACCACACTATTGGCCCTGCGGGAACCGGACGAACTAGAAGAAACCCTTTCCAAGCGTGACTACGGCATCTGGGTGCACCGGGTACTGACGCGGTTTCACGAAACCCACGCGCTGCTCCAGGGTGTCGATGACGACATCTTGCATGCGACGCTCGAACAAATCGCCGATGCCGTATTTGCTCCGCTGATTGCATTTAATTATCTGAGCCTGGGCTGGAAACTGCGCTTGGTCAAGCTGTTCCCTGCCTACCTCGCGTGGCAGCGGGAACGCGAGGCGCAAGGCTGGCGCTTTGCAGAAGGCGAGGCGGCGCGCGTGCTCGCCATCAGCGTGGGGGCGGACGGCGCGGACGGCACAGACGGCACAGACGGCACAGACCTGCGTCAGATTGAACTGGCCGGGCGCATCGACCGCATTGATCGTCACGCCGGCGATCACAGCGTCGCGCTGATCGACTACAAGACGCAGCGTCTGGAGGTGCTCAAAAGTCGCCTGCGCGACGTCGGCGAAGAAGCGCAACTGGCCGCATACGCCATGTTCGAAGCCGCGTGCGGCAACACTATCGGGGCCGCCGGCCTGGCCAGCATTGATGGCGATACCGTGGGTCTTGCGTCGGCACAAATTGACGAGCCGGCCGAACGCGCGCGCGCCCAATTGCTGCTGCGCGCCGTCGAAGCTGGCGCTGCCCTGCCGGCCAACGGTGCTGCGCGCGTGTGCGAGTTTTGTCAGGCGCGTGGTCTGTGCCGCAAGGACTATTGGAGCGCTGCCGGAAGCCTCAGTGCGGGTGGTGCGTCATGAGCGCCACTCCGCTTGACATCCCCGCCGCACTTGACCCCGCGCGCAGTTGCGTGATCGAAGCGTGCGCCGGCAGTGGCAAGACCTGGCTGCTGGTCGCGCGCATGTTGCGTGCGCTGCTGGCTGGGGCCAAACCTGCCGAGATCCTCGCGCTCACCTTCACACGCAAGGCCGCGCAGGAAATGCGCGCGCGGCTGGACACCTTGCTGATGGACCTCGCGACCCTCGATGACGCTGCCGCCACCGCGCTGCTCACCGAGCGCGGGCTGACTGCGCACGAAGCGCGCCGCCAGTTGCCGCGCGCGCGCAGGCTATGTGAAGAGATGCTTGCTGCCACGTCGCCGGTGGCGATCGATACCTTCCACGGCTGGTTCATTGGCCTCGCACAACGTGCGCCCATGGGCGTGCAAGACGAAGCAGGCACGCTCGGCGCCAGTCTGGATGATGCGGCAGAGCGATTGTTTGACGAAGCCTGGCAACGCCTGGCCCTGCGTTGCGGGCGTGCACCGGCCAGCCCGGAAGGCTTGGCATTGCAACGGCTGCTGGGCGAACATGGGCTGCATCAAACGCGCGCGCTGCTGCAACGCTGGCAGGCACGCAGCGTCGAGTGGCAAGCCTTCACGAATGGAAGGCGCGAGCCGGCGGCGTGGGCAGTCGCGCAGCTTGCGGCCGAAACCGGCGCGGGCGACATTGATGCGCGCGCCCACTTTGTGGTGCAGCATCGTACCGAGCTCGATACGATTCTCTTGAGCCTGCCCGATTTTGACAAGCGCCTCGTCAATTGGGGTGCGGATGCGTTCACCGCACATCTGCGACTGATGCAATTGGAGAGAGCAGAGACCGCAAGCGGTGCGGCGCAGGATGCATTGACGGACGCGCTGTTCGACGGCGTGGGCAAGATATTGTTCAAAAGTGATGGTGCCGCGCGTGAAAGCGAGCCCACCAAGACCGCCATCAAGGCCTGGGGCAGTGAAGCGGCGCAGGCCTTCGCTGCGCGCCTGGCGGCGCTGGCGGTTCCGTGGCAGGCGGCGCGCGAGTCGCATCGCACAGCGGGCACGCTCGCGCTGAACGCCGATGTGTTTGTCTGCGGCGTTGCCCTGCAGCAGGAACTCGACGCCTTCAAGCGGGAATCCCGCCGCATTGCCTTCAACGATATCGAAGCACTGGCGCGCCGGCTGCTGACTGACAGCGGCATTGCCGCATACCTGCACGAACGCCTCGACGCGCGCATTCGCCACGTCCTGATCGATGAATTTCAGGACACCAACCCGGTGCAGTGGCAGGCCTTGCAGGGTTGGTTTGATGCGTATGGTGATGATGCCTCGCGGCCGTCAGTGTTCATCGTCGGCGACCCCAAGCAATCGATCTACCGTTTTCGCCGCGCTGATGCGCGCCTGTTTGATGCGGCGGGTCAATGGCTCGTCAAACGCTACCGTGCGCGCAGGTTCGAGCAGAACCAGACACGCCGCAACGCCCCTGCCGTCGTCGCACTGGTCAATACGCTCTTTAGCGCGGTGTCGCAGCGGGTGCCGGCCTACCTGCACTTTCATGAACACAACGCGTTTGACAGCGCCAAGCCGGGCCGCGTCGAGCTGCTGCCGCTCGCGGAAACCAGCAAGCGCGCCAGGCGCGAAGGGCCGCTGCGCAATCCGTTGCTCGAGGCCGCACCGGCGGATGAGGACCAACGGGCCTGCGTCGAGGGCGCGCAGGTTGCCGGGCGGATTCGCACATTGCTCGCACATGAAGTGGTGCGCAGTGATGCCGGTGCGCCGCGTCCGCTGCGCGCGGCTGACGTCCTTCTGCTCGCGCGGCGGCGCCGCGACTTTGCCGCGTATGAAACGGCGCTGCGCGAAGCCGGCATTCCCTTCATTACCGCGCGCGCGGGCGGCCTGCTTGAAGCACTCGAAGCGCGCGATCTTGCCGCTTTGCTTAACCTGTTGATGACGCCGTCGCGCGATCTCTGGCTCGCCCATGTACTCAAAAGCCCTCTGATGGGAGCGAGTGACGAAGAGTTGAGGCTGCTGTCGGCACTGGTGCGTGACCAGCGCGCTGGAGCTGCTGCCGATGCTGCCGCCACCTCCACCACCTCCACCTCCACCACCTGGTGGCACACGCTCATGCACAGCGCCGCATTGCCGCCCACACTGGTGCGCGCACGTGATTTGCTTGCCGCGTGGCAGTCGCTCGCCGGTGTGTTGCCGGTGCATGATTTGCTCGACCGCATCCTCGCGGACGCCGATGCGCGCGCGCGCTATGCTGCCGCCGTGCCGCCGCATCAGCGCGCACAGGTGCTGGCCAATCTGGACGCCTTCATTGAACTCGCCCTCAACGTGGACTCGGGCCGCTTCCCCAGCCTGCCGCATTTTCTCGACGAACTACGGCGCATCGCCCAAGGCGCGGAACGGGAGGCGCCCGATGAGGGCAGCGCGGCGCGCGAGGACGCGGTGCGTCTGATGACGATTCATGCTGCCAAAGGCCTGGAAGCGCCCGTCGTATTTCTGCTCGGCGCCAATGCCGGTGTGCGCGCTGACGCTGGCTTTCGCGACCTCGTGCTGTGGCCGCCCGACGCCCCGGTGCCATCGCATTTTTCCATGCTCGGCAAGCTCGCTGATGCGCCGCTTGCACAGCTGGATCACCTGGATGTGGAAAGGGAACTGGATCAAATCGAAGACGTCAACCTGCTCTACGTTGCGCTGACGCGTGCCCAGCAGATACTGGTGGTCAGTGGTGCGCCGTCAGAGCGCGCGCCTGCTGAGTCGCCTTATGCGCTGGTGGCTGCCGCCCTGAAAGCGTTGGGGGGTGCGGCTATGGGGCCGATGCCGCTTGAAGAGGCGCTCCCAGAGCGGCTCCCGGGCGTTTCGTCCGAATCGGGTTTGGACTCCCTGTCCGCGACGGCAACAACACAGGTGCCCGCCACGGGGCTGTTGCGCCAGCCACAGAGCGATGCCATGCGCGCAGGCACCCGCCTGCATCTGGCGCTGCAAGTGATCAGTGATGCGCGCGATGCACGGACTGCGCCGCCGGAGGCCGCCGTGCTCGCAGCAGCGCTGGGCGTCGATCCTGGCGAAGCGCAGGCAATACACGATGCCGTGCGTGAGCTTTGCGCGACTCCTTCACTGTCGCGCTTTTTCGATCCGGATCAGTTCGCGCGCGCGCGCAACGAAGTGACTTATGTCGATGCGCAAGGG